>NCBD01000042.1 GCA_002255315.1 Actinobacteria bacterium 21-64-8
ATGCGACGAGTCGAAATTGAGATCGCACTCAACGAAAGCCGAAATCGAGCATTAGCGCGTTTTGGCTCACTGACACCCGAGCAGCGCACTCGCCCACTGACATTGAGCGAACACGATCCCAATAATCGCTGGCACGCCCTCGATCACTTCGGCCATCTCGCTCTCATCGAGCGCAACTTCGTCGCGATGATACGCCGCCACGTCGCGGGTAACGCGAACCCCGTGGGCTTACTGACCACGCGCGAGGGCGTTATTTTAAGTCGCGAACAGGTGCTGGCGAGCGTTCATGAGATGACCGACCAGTACCAGCACGAGCACCACGACGACTCCTTCTCGCGAGTGGTCGCGCTCACTGGCGACGCGCGCGCCCAAACCCTTCAATTACTGGGCGAACTCACCGACGAGCAACTAGACGAAGTACTAGAGGGTGCCCCCTGGTCCGACGGCACGCTCGGCGGCGTCCTCGCCGCCAACGCCGATCACGCGCGGATGCACTGGACCTGGGTTCGCGACGCGCTCGGCGAATCTACGAGTTCGAGCGACCGGACTTGAGTCACGTCGCGCTTCGCGACGACACTGCAGCGATTACCTTCATGCATCACAGGGAGCTCGGGCGCGTGACAAAAGATGGAACGTCCCGGGCGGCGTCAGGGCGATGAAGACGCCTTGGACCCCAGTGCCCTGCCGCTTCACGAGACGCAGTGCCCACGCAGGCTCGACGCGACCTCGTCGACGTTATAGGTTGCTCACTACAGTGTGATGTAAAGGACTAACGAGCGAGGTAGTAGATGAGTGATCAAGAGGCTGTCCGCGCGACGAATGAGTGGAACAAGACCATCATCGAAGAGTTCCGAGCCAACCAAGGCGTGCTCGCAGGGGATTTTGAAGGTGCCCCCGTCTTGTTGTTACACACCACCGGCGCCAAGTCCGGCGTCGAGCGCGTGAATCCGATGATGTACCTCAATGAGAATGGGCGCGTCTACGTTTTTGCGTCCAAAGCCGGCGCCGACACGCACCCCGATTGGTATCACAATTTGCGCGCCCACCCGAAGGTCTCGGTCGAAGTGGGCACCGAACACTATGACGCAATGGCCCGCGACGTCGAAGGAGACGAGCGTGCCCGCGTATACGCCGAACAGGCCAGCCGCTTCCCTGGTTTTGCCGACTACCAAGCCAAAACCAGCCGGGTGATCCCCGTCGTCGAACTCATTCGCCAGTAGCGAAGACTTCGTCGGCGCGTTGCGCTGAGCGTTTCGTCATCTCCCTTTCACGAACGAATTAATCTCTCAGTCATTACACCTCAACCAGTGCTGATCTACCTCTACGGCCCACCGGCGAGTGGAAAGCTCACGGTCGCCGAAGTACTCCGCGACGTCACCGGGTTGCCCTTGTTTCACAATCACCTCACCGTCAACGCCCTGCGCAACATTTTTCCCTTCAACAGCGACGCCTACGTTGAGGTCGTGCATCGACTGCGTCTCGACGTCTTTGAAACCGCGGCGCGCGCGGGCATCAGTTTGATCTTCACCAATAACTCCGCGTGGCGCGGCCCCGACGCGCGCGTTCGTTTCGCAACGTTCGCCTCTCAGTGCCAAGCGGTGGTCGAAGGTCATGGTGGTCGGGTGCTGTTCGTGCGACTATGGGCACCTTTAGCCACGCTCGAGCAACGTCTCGACAGTGACGCTCGGCGTGGTCACGAAAAACTGCTCGACGTGGACGAACTGCGCGAACTGCTTCGTGGGCGAGACCTCTCCCTACTTCACCCTGACGACCTAGACCTTGACACGTCGACGCTCGACGCTCACGAAGCAGCTCGGGTCATCGCCGAGGCGCTGAAGTGACGCGACGCTTGGCCGCGATGGCCTAGCTCTCAGATTTGGTGGTGAAGCGAAGTATCAACAAGCCAAGGAGGAGCGCGACCACGACACCCACGCCCGTCGCGAGCGAGATCAAGGTGTTGTGAAAGTCGCGCGGTGGAATGGAACCGCTCAAGGTCAGGTGCGCCGACGCACTCAAGATGTCTCGAACGCCGGCGAGGATGCCGATGACGAGGAAGGGCTGTACGGGAATCGTCGAGGAGTTGAGATAACCAAAAACCGTGTGCGCAATGTCGAGCAGAATGATGACCACCAAGATGCCATCAATCGCGGGCACGACTGATTGCGTGAACGTGTGCCAATGGGAAAGAAAGGTCACGATGGTGCGCACCAGCACCACCGCCGACACGATTAAGAGACTGACCACAATGGCGTACTCGATGACGTGAATGAGCCAGCGCACGACGGCGTCAGCGCCCTGGCGGTGCTCGAGGTGGCTCGATTCGCGTTCGGTCATTGCACAGCACTCTACTGAGGCGTCGGCACCGCCGTCACGGGACCCGGGCCCGACGAGCGTTCTGCGCGAGACCGAGGGTCACGTCGATGTGGCCAGTGGTCCTGACGACGTCGAGACCTACGCGTACGTCGACGAAGGTCCACCTTCGTCGAAGTTGAGCGTCGTCGTCGAGATAGTGGTCCACTCACCTCGAGCGTGACGACCAGGAGGAACGAACGGGCCGTGGAGGATGATTTAACAGTTGGGTAAGTGAACGCGCCACCCAGGGCGTAATGAACCGTTGAGATCGCAGCACGTAGAGTGGCTCGGTCCAATCGGGTTCGAACTTTGAGCGGAACTGGTTAATACCGCCAAAGCGAAACTGTCGATCGAAGAGTTTCATCAGTCGATTGCCCAACGGTCCGAACTGGTACTCATCGTCCCACGACTCGTGCGGTCGCCAAAACGGCAGCGGACCGTTGGAGGCGACGGCGTAGCCTTCGTCACGCAGCACGTCGAGCGCAAAGGCCATCGCGCCTTCGAGCGCCCCGCGCGGGGCGTGGGGAACACGCACGATGTCTTGGAGGTACCAGCCCTTCGCGTTGATAGGCGAACAGGTCACCGAGGCAAGCACCTCACCCGCCTGTTCGCCCACGAAGTACCGGCGCTGATCTGCAATTTCTAGATACGACGTACGAAGAAACGAGTCCGTGCGGCGCTGGGGTCGTTCGTTCTTCCACGCCGCTTCGACGCGCGCGAGCGCGACGTCATCATCGCGGCTCGTCAGGGGTGTTGCTTCTCGCCACGTGACACCCAGACGTTGGGCGTGACTGCGCGCCCAACGAACTTTCTGGCGCCGTCCACCGGCGATGGACCACTTCGAAAGATCAAGGAAACACTCGGCGCCGGTCCACAGCGGGGTCATCGTTCGACGCCCGCCCGCGTCGCGGGCGCGCTCGTTGACTTCGACGAGAAAGAGCGCCTTTCGACGTTGGCGCGCGTAGTCGTAGAGCGCCCCCACGAGTTCGTCGCTCTCGCTCTCACTCGCGACTGGTGAACGCCACGAGACCACCGCGTGGGCGTGTTCGAGAAAATTAATGAAGCCCTCACCCGAAGCGCTAAAAATAACGCGCCACGGATCGGGGCTCAAGACGGTGTACTGGCCGGCTTCAACCCCCTGCGATGCCAGCACGTCAAGCAGCGTGTCGCGACATTCGCTCGCGAGGCGCGCGCTCGACTTGATGGATCGCTCGTCTCGCACCCTCACCTCCTTCTAACTAGCACACGGCGAAACTGGTCACGCGTTTCATCCTTACCAGTTATACTTGCTTTCAGTCAAGCAACAACCCCAGTGACGAGGTTTTATGATTGAAAAAGTCAGTGCCCGCCCCGAACGCTACAAGTGGATTGCGCTCACCAACACCACGCTCGGGGTCTTTATGGCGACCATTAACTCGTCAATTATTTTGATCTCGCTGCCGGCAATCTTTCGTGGCATCGGCATTAACCCGCTCTCGCCGGGCAACGTTGGCTACCTCTTGTGGCTCCTCCAGGGCTACCTCTTGGTAACCGCGGTGCTGGTGATCTCGCTCGGTCGACTCGGCGATATCTTCGGGCGCGTCAAAATCTTCAACCTCGGTTTCGCCGTCTTTTCCGTCGCCTCAGTGATGCTGGCGCTTGATCCGTATCACAATGGAGCTGGCGCGATGTGGCTGGTGCTCTGGCGCCTCGTCCAGGGCGTCGGCGGCGCGATGCTCTTCGCGAACTCGAGCGCCATTCTGGTCGACGCCTTCCCGAGTGACCAGCGCGGACTGGCGATGGGTATTAACCAGGTGGCGGCGATTGGCGGCTCCTTCGTGGGTCTGATCCTCGGTGGCCTGCTCTCCATCGTCGACTGGCGCCTCGTCTTTTGGGTCTCGGTGCCGGTGGGCATTGTGGGCACGATCTGGAGTTATCGGAGTTTGCGCGACAACGGTGTTCGGTCGGCGGCGCGCATTGACTGGTGGGGCAACTTAACCTTCGGGGTGGGCCTCACCTCGATCATGGTGGGTATCGTCTACGGCATTATGCCCTACCAGCATCACTCGATGGGCTGGCAAGCGCCCCGCGTGATCGCGGCCTTCGTTATTGGCGTGGTGTTCTTGGCGGTCTTTCTCGTGATCGAAACGCGCATCGAATCGCCCATGTTCAACGTGCGCCTCTTTAAGGTGCGGGCCTTCTTCGCCGGCTCAACCGCGGGACTGCTCGCCGCGATTTCTCGAGGCGGCTTACAGTTCATGCTGATTATTTGGCTGCAGGGAATTTGGCTACCGCTGCACGGCTACAACTACGCCGACACCCCGCTGTGGGCGGGCATCTACCTACTTCCCTTGACGGTGGGCTTTCTCATCGCGGGACCAGTTTCGGGATACCTGTCGGACCGACACGGCGCTCGCCTGCTTTCGACGAGTGGACTCGTGGTCTTCGCGCTGAGCTTTGTGGGGCTACTCATCGTGCCCACCAACTTTTCCTACCTCGCCTTCGCTACGTTGATCTTCTTGAACGGCGTCGGTGGTGGTATGTTTTCCGCGCCGAACTCAACGGCCATCATGAACTCGGTGCCCCCCGACCAGCGAGGTAGCGCGGCGGGCATCCAGGCCTCGTTCTTGAACGCCGGGATGGTGCTCTCCATTGGTGTCTTTTTCTCGCTGATGATCGTGGGATTAACTAATACGTTGCCCCGCACGCTCTACCACGGACTGACCTCAAACGGCGTCGCTTCGGCGCAGGCCCAAGGCATTGCGCATCTACCCGCCGTCGGAAGTCTCTTCTCGTCTTTCCTCGGCTTTAATCCCGTGCAGAGCCTGCTCGGCTCCCAGGGTGCCGCGCACGTGAGTCACGCCCAATGGACGACTCTTACGGGTAAACACTTCTTTCCGAACTTGATTCAAATACCCTTTCACCACGGCCTCATCATCGTCTTTACCACCGCCATCGTGATGTCCATTATTGGTGCACTCTTTTCCGCACTGCGCGGCAAGCGCTTCGTGCACAGCGAAGCGACTGGTCTCGCCCACGTGGCCGAGGTGGCCCAGACCACTTCGGCCGTACCCGGTGAGATTGCCATCGAAGCTGAAGTGGTCCGATGAACGCTGATCTGCGCGACGACACCACGACGGCGGTGCGACTGCGCCTGGCCCTGGTACGACTCACGCGCGCGCTACGCCAGGGCAACACGGCGGGACTTTCGCCTTCGCAGCTGTCGGCGTTGACGACCATCGACGAATTCGGACCGCTGCGACTCAGTGCGCTCGCGCTCATCGAATCGGTCGGGGCGCCCGTCGCCACACGAGTGGTGGCGAGCCTCGAAGAGCTCGGGCTCGTGACGCGCACCGACGACCCCCTCGATCGACGCGCAACGCTCGTCACGCTGTCGCGCGAAGGTCGCGCCACCATTCACGAACTGTGGAAGCAACGCACGTTGGGACTTAGTTCGCGTCTCGACGCGTTAAGCGCGCGCGAGCGTGCCGACCTTGAAGCGGCCCTGCCCGCGCTCGAAAAGATGTCGCGCGAGCTTTAGCTCAGTGCGGCGTCAAGAGTGATGGTCGTGCCGGTGAGGGCCTTCGAGACGGGACAGTGCAACTTCGCGTCCTCGGCGACGGCGACGAAGGCCTCTTGATCTAAACCACTTAACGTGGCGCGGACCCTCAAGGCAATGCCCGAAATCATGAAGCCACCCGCGGGATCGGGACGCAGCGTCACGTCGGCGGTCACGTCGAGCGTCTCGGGCGTCGCGCCCGCGGCGCCCACGAGTGCCGAGAGCTGCATCGCGTAGCAGGCCGCGTGCGCCGCCGCGATCAACTCTTCGGGACTCGTGACCCCTTCGGCGTCGTCGGCGGCGCGTCGGGGAAAGGACACGGGAAAAGTCGCCGCGCCACTGCTCACGAGGGCGACGTCACCCTCGCCGTCTTGTAGTCCACCGCGCCACGTGGTCTGTGCACTTCGTGTAGGCATAACGCTCCTTGCTCGATGCAGCGAGCCTACGGGACGAGGCGCGTCGTTGCGTCACGGCAGGACGAGTTCAAAGCCAAAGGAAAAGACGTCGAGCGCGTCGGCGAAGGCGCGCAGTGGCGCGTCGTCGCCACGCAGCGCCGGTGCCCACTGGGCCAGCGTGCGGTGACCACCCGCAAAGCTCGCGAAGTCCGCTCGACTCGATGTGACGTAAAACGCCGGCTCGCTCGCCGCGCCCGCGCGCGCGTGCAGCGCCCCTCGACGAACACCGAAGGTCCAAGTCGCCTCGTCGTCGCTGAAACACAACTCACCTTCAAACGCGAGGTCCGCCGCGAGCTGCGCGTTCAGGCGCACGCCCAGTACGTCAAAGAGCAGATCGGGGGTCATCGCACCCAAGAGACCAGGACCCAGCGCGTTGCCGGGCAGGCCCTTCAGTGCGGTGCCTCCGGCGCGAAGCTCCATCGCGCCCGAGAGATAGAAATCGCGCCACGGACCCGACTCACTCTGGTAGCCCAACTGTTCGAGGGCGTCAGCCTGGAGGTAACGAGCGGCCTCGTGACTCGGGTCACTAAAGACCACGTGATTCACCACTTCCGCGACCCACCGATAGTCGCCGGCCTCGTACGAGACACGCGCCTTGTCGAGCAGCGCCTCGGCGCCGCCCATGAACTCGACGTAACGCGTCGCGACGTCGACGGGTGGGTGCGGATTGAGGTGGGCAGGGTTGGCGTCGAACCAACCAAGGTAACGCTGGTAGACCGCCTTGGCGTTGTGCGAGACGGTGCCATAAAAGCCGTGGTTGAAACTGTCGGCGGCGAGCGAGGCGGGCATGACGAGCGACTCGGCGATCTCGTTCATCGTAAGACCGTGATTGGCCAAGCGCAAGGTCTGATCGTGAATGAAGCGATAGCTGTCACGCTGACTCTCGAGGTACGCCACCACTTCGTCGTGTCCCCAGCGCGGCCAGTGGTGGCTCGCAAAGACGACGTCACTCGTCGCGCCAAAGCGCACCAACGCGTCGTCGATGTACTTCGACCACGCCAACGCGTCACGCACCTGAGCCCCGCGCAAGGTGTAGAGATTGTGTTGAGTCGCCGTGCAGTTCTCCGCCATACAGAGCGCGCGCGACGCGGGCAAGTAGATATTCATCTCACAAGGTGCCTCGGTTCCCGGGGTCACTTGAAAGACGAGTTCGACGCCGTCGACGACCAGGATCTCGCCGTGGGGATCTATCTCACGCGTCGGCGCGACGAGGGCGACACTCGGCAACGCCGGTAGACCCTTGCCGAGTCCAGTGTCCACGTGGCCCTGGGCGTCCTTGGGTAACAGCGCGCCGTACATGTACGTCGCTCGACGCAGCATCGCCGTGCCGGCCAACACGTTCTCGCTAATCGCCTCACGCACGAAGCCTGCC
>NCBD01000043.1 GCA_002255315.1 Actinobacteria bacterium 21-64-8
AAGAGTGCGGCCGCGCTGAGGGTCACCGTGCGCACTCCCCAGGCTTTCGCCAGCGCGCTCTGCAGCAGTGCGCCAAAAGGGAAAAAAATCGACAAACTCAGCGTGTAGAGCGCGAGAATGCGCGAGCGTTCCGCGACGGGTGCGTGCAGCTGGACGGTGGTGTTGAGTCCCGTCAGCGAGCCCACGTACGCGCCGCCCACCACGTAGAGCGCGACGATCGACCACGCGAGCGACGGCGCGAGCGCGTAGAGCGCGTCGGCGACCACGAGCGTGGCGAGCGATCCGCGCAGCACGAAGAGCCGCGACGTGCGCTTGGCGAGCGTCGGCAGGGTCAGCGCACCCGTCACCGCGCCGAGTCCCTGGGCGGTGACGAGCCAGGACGTGCCGACTTTGCCGGCGTGGAGCACGTCGATCGCCATGGCCGGCACGAGTGAGATAAAGGGACTCACGATGAAGGCGACGACGCCCACGCCCACGATCGGGTTGCGGCATCCCGCGAGGGCCCACGCGCGCCGCGCGCCGACCTTCGTTTCGGCGAAAAAACGAAACTTCGACTCCACGCGGGGACGAGCCTTCGTGCGCACGAAGGAGAACATCACGATGACGAAGACGAAACTGAGGGCGTTTAAGAAAAAACAGATCCCCGGTGACCCGAGTGAGAGCGCCACGGCGGCGAAGATGGGCCCGATCACGCGACCCAGGTTGAACTGCGCCGAGCCGAGGCTTACGGCGGCGAGCACCTCGTGGGGCTCGACGAGGTCGGGCAGCAGTGACTGAAAGGCGGCCCACGAGGCCGAACTGGCGAACCCTTCGCCCACGGCGAGATAGACGGCGTAGATGGGGTGCAGGTGATGGGTGAGTTCGAGGTAGGCGAGCGAACCCGAGGTGAGCGCCATCACGACGTTGCAGGACTGAATCCAGTGCTGGCGATTCCAGCGATCGGCGACGACGCCGCCGAGCGGTGAACCCACAATCGCGGGGAGCCACTGGGCGACGGTGATGAGGCCCAACCAAATGGTGTTATGGGTCGTGACGGTGAGGTAGACCCCGAGCGCCACGCTCTGCATCCAGGTACCAATGGACGAGACGAACGAGGACGTCGCCGAGAGCGCGTAACTGCGATGGCGCAGAGGCGCGAGCGAGGTCAGGGCCACTGCAGTACTACGCCGCGTCGCTGAGGCCGAGGAGCACGCGAGGCGTTACTCGTCGGGTTGATCGGACTGGTGACGACGCGGTCGAAACGCGAACCACCAGACCGAAATAATCGTCGCCAGCGCGCCGAGCACGCCAATGCTCGACTTGACGACCTTGCCCTTGGCGTCTTTATCCGTCACCCCTCCATGGTAATGACAATGCCGGGGGCGTACGCCCCCGGCATGATCACTGACGCGGTGAAATTCGTCGTTACTTGTGCGCCTCAACGGTGAGCTCAAGGACAATTTTGTTGCCGACGACGAGGCTGCCGTTTTCGAGTGAACCCTCGAAGTTGACGTTGAAGTCACGACGGTCAATCTCGGTACGGGCCTCAAAGCCGACGACGACGCCACCGGGGGTCATCGACGAGCCGGCGCCCAGGAACTCCAGGCTCCAGGTCACTGACTTGGTGACGCCACGAATGGTCAAGTCACCGGTCAACTCGTAGTCGCTGCCCTTGGGGGTGACCTTGGTGGAGGTAAAGGTCAAGGTCGGGAAGTTTTCGAGGTCGAGGAAGTCGGCGCTCTTTAAGTGGCCGTCGCGCATCTCGTTGTTGGTCGTGATGCTCGCCGCTTGAACGACCGCTTCGACCTTGGAGGTCTCGGGGCTGTCGCCAATGGTGATGGTGCCCGCAAAGTCACCAAAACTGCCGCGTACCTTGGCCGCGACCAAGTGGCGCGCCACGAAGTTCACGTTCGAGTGGACGGGGTCGATGGTGTACACACCGGGCTCGGGAAGGCTCGTCTGGCCGGAGCGGGCGTCTGCAAGATTCGTCATAGGTAAATCTCCTTATTTATTTGGCACATTCTGTGGTGATTCCGAGTATAGTTGACTGTGCAACTACTTGTCAAGCAATTATTTTAATGGCAAGTGACTAGATAGGATGTCGACAATGGCCCTGAACTTGAATGCCTGCCCTTCGGGGGACGAAAAGGTCGTGCTCTTTGGCCTGCTCCTCGAGACGAACGCCCGCTTGGCCAAAGAGTTTGGTACCGAACTCGAGGCGAAGTGCGACCTCCCCCTCGCGTGGTTTGACGTCTTATTGCAACTTCGTCGAAACGAGTTCGGGCGCCTCAAGATGAACCAGATCGCCGAGGCGATCGTGCACTCAACGGGCGGCACCACCCGGCTCATCGACCGACTCGAGGTGGCTGGTTACGTGAAGCGCGAAAACTGCGCAAACGATCGACGCGCGATTTACGTCGCGATCACCCCCGCGGGCAACGCGAAGTTGGACGAAGCTCTCGTCGTGCACCTCGCGTTCCTCGACAACTCCCTGGCAACGCGCCTCAGCGAACCAGAGCGCACCACGTTGAGCGACCTGTTGAACAAACTGATCGCGGTCGCTTAAACCTTTTCGATCCACGCCCGCGCGTCGCGCGCGTCGTCGAGTTCAAGCGCGGTCCCCTCGCCCGCGCCCACACCACTGGTGACGCTGAGCGCGAGCACGTCACTCGCGACGTCGTCGAAGAAGTCGGAGAGGTCGTCGAGTCCCGCAACGACGAGCGCGATACGGTCGGCGACGTCGAGTCCGGAGTTCTTGCGCAGGTCTTGAATTTGGCGCACGACGTCGCGCACGAGACCGCGCTGGCGAAGTTCGCCGCTCAGCGTTAAGTCGAGTGCGACGGCCTCGACGCTGTCGCGCGACACGGCGAAGCCGCCCTGGCTGCGCACGCGCAAGTCAATGTCCTCGGCACTGAAGGAAAACTCGCCCGTTGAGAGCGTGAGCGAAATCGACTCGCCGCGTTCGAGGGCGTTGGCGGCGGCGAGTGAGTCAAGGGCGGCCAGCGCCGGACGCAGTTCCTTCACCGCCTCACCGAGACGCGGACCGACACTGCGAAAATTGGGCACTAACTCAAAGCTCAAGACGTCACCTATTTCGGCGCCGAAGTCCAGTTCATCGACGTTGAGCTCGTCTTCGACGACGCCCGAGGGCGGGCGCGGCGCACTGGGGGGCATAAAGACGAGTGCGCGCGAGAGGGGTTGGCGCACCTTCACGCCCGCCTCGGCGCGCGCGGCGCGCCCGAGCGAGGTCAGCCGTCTCGCCACCACCATGGACGCTTCGAGGTCGAGGTCGCGGCGCTCGGGGTGCGTCGCTGGCCAGTTCCCTAAGTGCACCGAATCGCTCGCCTCGACGTCGAAGAGCTCGTGGTACATCCGGTCGGCGAGAAACGGCGTGAGCGGCGCCAGTAAGAAGGTCAAGCGCTGGAGTACTTCGAGCAACGTCGCCTGGGCCGCGAGCGAGTCCGAGGCGGGCGTACGCGGATCGGTACGCCAGAAGCGGCGCCGACTGCGCCGCACGTACCAGTTCGAGAGATCGTCAATCAGCTCGACGAGTGCGTCGGTGCCACTCAAGGGTTCGTAGCCGTCGAGCGCGGTGGTTAAGACGTCGCCCGCGTACTCGAGGCGCGAGAGAATCCAACGATCAATGTCGGGGCGATCAGCCACACACGGAATCTCGGGATCACCGGGATTAAAGCCGTTCAAAGAGGCGTAGGTCGTAAAGAACGAGAGCGTGTTCCACAGCGTGGCGAGCGTTTCGCGCATCGAGGCGTCGATCGCGGCCAGACTCGTGCGCGTCGGAGTCCAGGGCGAGCCCTGGGAGAACATCCACCAGCGCAGCGCGTCGGCGCCGCGCGTCGAGAGCACTTCCCAGGGGTCAATCACGTTGCCCTTGGATTTGCTCATCTTCTTGCCGGTCTCGTCGACGATGTGACCGAGACACAGCACGTGCTCGTAGGGCTTTTCGCCAAAGACCAGCGTGTTCACGGCGAGCAGTGAGTAAAACCACCCCCGGGTCTGGTCAATGGCCTCGGCGATGAACTGCGCCGGGAACTGCAAGCGCTCGGCGCTGCCGGGCACGTGGGGATAGCCCACTTGGGCGGCGGGCATCGAACCCGAATCGAACCACGCGTCGATCACGGGCTCAACGCGGCGCGACTCTTCGCCGCAGGTCGGACACGAAAACGTGACCTCGTCAATGACGGGACGGTGAGGATCGATCAAGTTGAGGTCACGCCCGGCGAGCTCGGAGAGTTCGGTGCGCGATTCGACGCACACCAGGTGCGCGTTCGCACAACGCCAAATGGGCAGCGGCGTTCCCCAGAAACGGTCACGCGACAGCGCCCAGTCGACGTTGTTCTCGAGCCACTCACCCATGCGGCCGTCGCGAATGTGCGCCGGGTGCCAGTCAATTGTCGCGTTCTCAGCGGCGAGTTCGTTCTTCAAACGACTGGTGGCAATGTACCAACTGGGCTTACCCCAGTAAATCAAGGTCGTCCCGCAGCGCCAGCAGTGCGGCAGCGCGTGCACATAGTTCATCCGGCGCATGAGCAGTCCGCGCTTTTCGAGTTCGTCGTTGATCGCGACGTTCGCCGCGCGAACGTCAATGCCCTCGAGCCACGAAACGGCGGCGGTGAAGGTGCCGTCGGGTCCGACGGGGTTCAAGGTCGGCAGTCCGTTCGCCTTCGCGACTTCGCGGTCGATTTCGCCAAAGGCCGGCGACTGGTGGACGAGGCCCGTGCCATCGTCGGTTGTCACGTAGTCGGCACCGACGACGTAGTTCGCGTCGACGCCCTCGTCAAAGGCGACGTCGTCGAAGGGGCGCTGGTAGTGCACGCCCAAGAGTTCACTGCCGAGCATGGTCGCCGAGACGGTCGCATCCTCGCCGAAAACCGCTTCGACGAGGTCCTGGGCGACGATCGTGCCCTCGACGACGGCGTAGGTCACGGCAGGATTGACCGCGATCGCCACGTTCGACAACAAGGTCCACGGCGTCGTCGTCCATACCGCGAGGTGCGTCGCGCCGTGCAGTCCGGGGTGATCGAGGTCGGTGACGGCGAGGCGCACGTAGGCCGACTCGTCTTCTTCGTCGGTGTAGACGCCGGGTTGGCCGAGTTCGTGACTCGACAGTCCCGTCCCGCAGCGCGGACAGTACGGAATGACCTTAAGGTCCTCATACAAGAGACCCTTCACAAAGATCTGCTTCAAGAGCCACCACACGGACTCGACGTAGGAGGGATTAAAGGTGAAGTAGGCGTCGTCCATGTCGAGCCAGTAGCCAATGCGCGTCGTGAGCTGCTCGAACTCGTCGATGTGCTCTAAGACCGATTCTTTGCACAGTCGCGTGAACTCGGCGATGCCCACCTCTTCGACGATGGCGCGCTTGCCCGAGATGCCGAGCTGCTTTTCGACCTGGACCTCGACGGGCAGGCCGTGGGTATCCCAACCGGCCCGGCGAGAGACGGAGCGACCCCGCATCGTGTGGTAGCGACAAAATAGATCCTTATAGACCCGCGCCCAGACGTGGTGCAGGCCCGGCTTGCCGTTCGCCGTCGGGGGTCCTTCGTAAAAGACCCAAGGCTCGGCGCCCTCGCGCTGCGCGGTCGAACGCGCGAAGACGTCGAACTCCTTCCACCGGGCGAGTTCGAGCTCTTCGATGGTCACAAAATCGAGGTCAGCGCTGACGGGGCGAAACACGGGCACTCCTTACAAAGTTCTCTCCATCGTAGTGAAGCACTTCGCCACCACTTCTACAGTGGTGCAATGCACAACGTCGATATCGCCCGCGAAGCCATCGAAACGAGTGGCGCGCTCAGTATCTTTTACGCGGCCGTCGACGAACTCGCGCGCCGCTACGGCCCTGGCGCCGACGACCGAGCGGAGTTACTCCCCCAACTGCAAGAGCCTCAAGGTTTCTTTCTCGTCGCGCGCGACGAGGGCCACCTCGCCGGCGGGGTCGGACTTCGCCCCATTGGCGAGACGACGCGGCGACTCGGTGAGGTCAAACGTCTCTGGGTTCGCCCCGACCTTCGACGCCGCGGCGTCGCCGATGCGCTCATGAGCGCCGTGGTCAACGAAGCCGCGCGGGACGGTTTTAGCGAACTGTTTCTCGAAACTGGTGACCGCCAGCCCGAAGCGCACGCGCTCTACCTCAAAATTGGCTGGACGCCAATCGACGAGTTTCCAGACGGCGCGTACTCGCACCCTGGTGCGTTCCGCTTCCAACGAATGCTCTAGAGAAAGCGCTCGTCGAGCCAGGATTCGTCGAGCTCTTCGAGCGAGTTGAGGACGAGGTCGGCAATGGCAAAGGCACCGAGGCCTCGATCTTCAGGCGCCGGCACCGCGACGACCGTCATCGCGGCGGCCTTACCCGCGAGCACGCCGGCGGCGGAGTCTTCCACGACCAAGCACGCGCGCGGCGCTACCTCGAGCGCCGCGGCGGCCGAGAGAAAGACCCCCGGATGTGGTTTGCCGTAGGGCTCAACCTCGGCGGAGTGGAGACTGGAAAAGCGTTCTCGCAAGTGAAAATGCTCGAGACAGCGCACGATGAGCGCCATCGGCGTCGAGCTCGCGAGCGCGAGGGGCCCGCGCGCGCCGGTGAGCTCGAGTGCGCGCAGGGCGCCGGGTAGCAGTCGCCCCTCTGATTCGACTAAGTCGCCCACGCGCTCGAGGAGTTGAGCGACAACCTGCGCGGGTGCGGGTCCGTCCCAGGGCGAGTGCGCGTACCAGTAGTCCACGACCTCGGCGACGAACATGCCCTTCGTCGAGCGGCCCTCGCGGTCGATGGTGACGCCGAGCTCGCCAAAAATCTCGAGTTCGGCCTTGTGCCAGAGGATCTCGGAGTCGAGCAAGAGCCCGTCCATGTCAAAGAGGGTGGCGTGCAGAGTCACCCGAAGACTCTGGCACAGACGGGTACCCTGAGCCCATGGTGCACGTACGACCCTTTGACGCGCGCGACACCGACGCCGTGGTCGCGCGGGTACGAGCGCAACTGCTCGACGCGCACGTGCGCGAACCCTTTATCAACGACGCCTTCGACGAAGTCGATTTCGCTCGCGCGTTACGCGCTCAGCACGCGCCACTGTGGGTCGCGCTGCGCGGAGGGCGCATCGTGGGACATCTTTACGGCGCGATTCTCGACGACGCGCGCGGTACGTCGGCGTGGGTGGGGCCCGACGGTGCCTCCTTCGACGACCTCGACGTCTTGGCCGCGCTCTACGCGCAAGCCGGCAGCCACTGGTTTCAGCGCGGTGCCCACGAGCACTGGGTCTGGATCGCTAATCGCGACGACGCCTTCTTTCCCTGGAGCGAGCTTGGCTTCGCCAAAGAGCATCGTCGCGGCGTGGTGCGACTCCGTGACGTCGAGCCCGTGGCGCTGTCCACGGGTTATCGCGTGCGAACCGGCGGCGTTGGCGACCTTGACGTGGCGCGAGAACTCGACGCCGTCCTCGACGAAGCCCAGCGTGAGGGTCCGAATTTTTTCTTCGCCGAAGCGGCCCCCGGTGAAGGCATCACCGACACCCTCGAGGACCCCGAAGTGCGCTTGCACGTGCTCGAGCGCGACGACCACGTGCTCGCCCAGTGCGTGACCTACCCCCTCGACCTGCGACGCGGCTCGTTTGACGGTGTCGTCCACCTCAGCGGGGTCGTCGTGCGCGACGAGTTTCGCCGCCGGGGACTCGGTGCGGCCCTCGTGACCCAGGTGCTGGCGACGTTGCGCGAC
>NCBD01000044.1 GCA_002255315.1 Actinobacteria bacterium 21-64-8
TCGGCGAGGGCGATGCTCATCAGCTCATCGTCGCTGAGCCTCATGGTCGGGCGCGCTGAGCGAGCTCACGAAGGGCCCGCGCCGCGGTGAGCGGATCGGGGCGCGAAAAGATCGCCGATCCCGCGACCAACACGTTGGCACCCGCAGCGATCGCCAACGGTGCGCTTCGTTCGTCAATACCGCCGTCGACTTCGAGGTCGACCTTTAGTGCGCGACGGTCAATCGCTTCGCGTGCGCTACGCACTTTTACCAACACCTCGGGCATGAAGGATTGACCCCCAAAGCCCGGAAAGACCGTCATGAGCAGCAAGAGATCTATCTCGTCGAGAAAAGGTTCGACGCGCTCAAAGGGCGTGTCAGGATTCGCGGCCAAGCCAACACGAAGTCCGAGCTCGCGCATCTGGGATATTAACGCTGCCGTGCCGCCAATTTCGACGTGCACCGTGCACCCGTCGGCACCCGCTTCGGCGAAGGCCGCCAGGTAGCGTTCAGGTTGGCTCAACATCAAATGGCAGTCAAAGAACTTGTCGCTGTAGCGACGAAGCGACTGCACGACGGGTGGACCAATCGACACGTTGGGCACAAAGTGTCCGTCCATCACGTCTACGTGCAGCCAGTCGGTTTCGTCATGAACCAACTCGACGGCGCTCGCCAGTGCGCCAAAGTCGGCCGCAAGTATGGACGGAGCGACTCGCAACGTCCCCGCTACGCCGGCGTCGATCATCACCACTCGCTCAGCCTAGGACTTCACGAGCCCGTACTCGACCACGTGGCGCTTCGATCGTCACGCATTCGCCCCCGCCACCACGCCGGCGCCGTCATCGAGGCGCCTCCTTCGGGGCGCACCCGTTCCCACCGAACGGCTCCGTCCGCGCAGCCCGCCAGGACGTTGCCGTCGTCGAAGCGCACCGCACCGGGCTCGACGCTCGACGCCGACGCGACCGCACGTTCGATCACGAGACGCCGTTCACGCACACGCAGTTCCGCGCCCCCGACGCGACAGCGTCGCACGAAGAGTTCGACCGACTCGGACGGATCGAGCACGCGGTCGGCACGAGTGAGCTTGTGCGCGTAGAGAACTTCACCCTCCTGGGGCCGCGCGTGCTCGAGCAACGTCGCCGAAGCGAGGACCTCCACGAGCGCCTCCGCCCCGATAAGGGCAAGCTCATCGCGCAACGCCGTGGCGTCACGTTCGGCGATAACCACGCGACGTTCAAGGTGCACGGGACCCGTGTCGAGCCCCGCTTCCATTGTCATCACTGACACGCCAGTTTCGCGATCACCGGCGAGAATTGCGCGCTCGACGGGAGCCGCCCCTCGCCAGCGTGGCAACAACGAAAAATGCACGTTCACCATGGGCACCTGCGCGAGCACCGCCGCCGGTACGAGCGCACCGTAGGCCACGACCACGCCCCGTTCGACGGAGACCTCGAGGACGTCACTAAGTTGATGCGAGACGCGCAGGCCCATTGAGCGCGCGAGGGACTTCACGGGGCTCGCGGAGAGTTCACTGCCGCGGCCGCGGCGGCGGTCGGCGCGAGTGACGACGAGGGCGACGTCGTGACCTTCACGCACCAGCGCACGAAGGGTCGGCAGCGCCGCCTCGGGCGTTCCGAGAAACGCGACGCGCACGAACTACTCGCTTAAGAGTTGACGAAGACCATCAGGATCGTCGGCGCGCAACCGTAAACGACGCTTTCGCAAGATGCGCTTTGCTTCGCGGCGCTGCTCATCGGTCAAGCGTTCAACGAGCAGTACCCCGTCGAGGTGATCAACTTCGTGCTGAAAAATTCTTCCCTCGAACTCATCGACCTCCAGGTCGAGTTCATTGCCGTCAAGGTCGTAACCACGCAGGTGCACCGCGTTGGCACGCACTATCTCCCAGCTCATCCCCGGCACCGAGAGGCAACCTTCTTCGTAGACCCACTCACCGCTCGTCTCGACGATGCGCGGGTTGACAATCGTCTTTGGACCGTCGCCCTCGCCCGCGTCGTAGACAAAGAGGCGCTTTTGCACCCCGATTTGATTCGCCGCGAGACCCACGCCCGGTGCTTCGTACATGGTTTCAATCATCGACTGCGCCAGTGCCGCAATTTTGCCGTCAATCTGCTCGACGTCGGTCGTGACCTGGTTCAGCACCGGATCACCGAAGGTACGAATGGGAAGCGTCACTTCACCACGTTATCGTCGCGCCCTGGGCTGGACTACTCCACGGCGACGCGTAGCGACCCCGCAGGTCGAGGCGCCGCGGACAGCGCGTTAGCCAAGACGGTCGTATCGGGTGCGCTCAGCACAAAACCGTCTTCGAGTTCTCGCACGCGTATCGAGGGGTTCATCTCCCCCACGAACGTACGAGCCGCGTCGCCACTCACGCGTGCGCGCGCTCCGTATGGTGCGAGCGAGAGTGCGCGCGCGACGTCGAGTTCGTCGAGCCGCAGAGCCTCCACGTCGCCGCGTTCGACGCTGTCGAGTACGAGGTCGTTCGAACGCCTCGTTTGCAGCAACACCAACCCACGACCCTCTTGGCGCGAGCCAACCAAACGACCGGCACGCGCCACGGCCAAGACGGCCTGACGACGCGCACTCGCGCGCGGCGCCAAGAGATACTGATCGACGTCGGCGAAGATCACGAGTGCACTGCGGCGAACGCGCGTCAAGACGGCCTCGGTGCCCACGACGACCCGCTCGAGGTCGTCGGGCACACTCTGAGCACTCAATTCACTCACCGGTCGACCAAGTTGCAGGGCGACGTCGCGCGCGAGCGTCGTGATCCCCGAACGAACGCTGCGGAACTTCGTCGCGCCACAGTCCCGACAGAACCGCTCTCGTGACACGTGTTCTTCCGCACAACGCAGGCGTCCCTCCACCTCTCGCTCACCTTGACCACACATCGCACAGGTCGCGAGCTCACCGCAACGTACGCACGCGAGCAGACGTCCGGCGCCGAGACGTTGCAAAATAATGACCACCGCGACCTCGTCGTCGCTCTCGAGCGCCCGACGTGCTGCGTCGAGTGCTTCACTCGAAAGCGCACCGTCGTGGGGATCGCCGTAGCGCCGATTAACGATCGAGACTCGGGGCCAGTACGGCGCGCCACCTTCAGAGTTCACCGCGTCGTCCCCACTCAGGGCCGGACTGGGCAGCGCGCTCGTGCACCATAAGGGAACGTCCTCACGGCGACAACGCTCGCGCATAACCTCGAGCGCGTTCCACGTCGGTGCCGCGGTCGAAGAGAATCCTTCGTCGTCAGCGTCCAAGACGAGTGCACCCGCCAAGCGCGGCACCGGGCTAAATGCGCCAGCGCGCGTCGCCACAACGAGCGGCCACTGGGCGCGAGCGCGCACCCAGTCGTCGCCGTTGGCGACCGCGAGGCCCCGCCGCGTCAATCGATCGGCCAAACGCTTCGCCCACGCGTCGTGGGGCACGAGCACCACGAAGCTGCCCTCACGCTCGCGCGTGGCTTCGTAGCAACCCAGCACGAGACCTAAGGGGTCAACCGTTGGCGCCAAGCTAATCACTCCGGGAGGAAAAAAACGAACGACGTCGCCGCCGACGCTCGTCGCGGCAGCTTTCTGCGGCGCCGACGCGAGCGCCGTGACGATTCGCGACGGTGAAGCCGTCGCGAGCAGACGCGACCACGACCCGTACCAACGCCACGCGGCCCACTGCGTGAGTGAGACCAGCGCGGGGGGCGGACCGTAGCCCAGCCACTTCGCCACGGGCTTTAAGTCGCGCTCGAAGGAGCCCTCCGCGACGACCCAGCCGCGCACCGAACGGTGATTGAAGTTGACGCGCACGCGATCACCGAGACCAACGTGAGCCATCTGCTCGGTCACGGCGTAGTCGAAGGGCCGATTGAGCGCGGCCACCTCGGTGACCACTTGCACGGCCCGAGTGGCCACTAGTTAAGCGACAGTTCCCGGCGTAAATCGTCGAGACGCGGCGTGAGCTCCCAGGTGAAACCTTGGTCGGAGCGTCCAAAGTGACCGTAGGCCGCGGTGCGCTGGTACACCGGGCGACGCAGATCAAGGTCGCGAATAATGGCAGCCGGACGGAGGTCGAAGATGGCGTCCACGGCCTTGGCAATTTTCGCCCGATCGACGCGTTCGGTGCCAAACGTGTCAACTAACACGCTGACGGGACGCGCCACGCCAATGGCGTAGGCGACTTGGACTTCGCAGCGCTCGGCGGCGCCCGAGGCCACGACGTGCTTCGCGACCCAGCGCGCCGCGTACGCCGCGGAACGGTCTACTTTGCTCGGATCCTTTCCCGAGAAGGCGCCGCCGCCGTGGCGAGCCATGCCACCGTACGTATCGACGATGATCTTTCGCCCGGTAAGCCCCGCGTCGGCGTGCGGACCCCCCAGAACGAACTTGCCCGAAGGATTGACGATGAGGCGCGTGGAGGAGGTGTCGAGATCGCTGGGCAGAACTGGACGAATGACGTGGTCGATCACGTCGCGCTCGATCGTGCCGTGGTCGTAGCCATCTTCGTGCTGGGTGGAGATGAGAATGGTGTCCACGGCGACGGGTCGACCACCTTCGTAGGCAATCGTGACTTGCGTCTTTCCGTCGGGGCGAACGTAGGGAACTTCGCCCGAGCGACGCACTTGCGCGAGGCGCATCGAGAGCCGATGCGCGAGCCAAATCGGCAGTGGCATGAAGTCATCGTTGTCGTTGCAGGCGTAGCCGAACATCATGCCCTGGTCCCCGGCGCCCAGCGCGTTCAGGGCGTCTTCACCACCGGCGCCGCTGCGAAGTTCGAGCGCGACGTCGACACCACCGGCGATGTCGGGGCTCTGCTGATCAAGCGAGACGAGCACGGCGCAGTTTTTTGCGTCAAAGCCCTTCGCGCCATCGTCGTATCCAATGTCGAGGATGGTGCGTCGCGCGATGGCGCCAATGTCCACCATGGCGCTCGTCGTAATTTCACCCGCAACGACGCACAGCCCCGTCGTCAGCAGTGTCTCGCACGCGACCCGGGCATTGGGATCCTGGGACAAAATGGCGTCAAGCACGCCGTCCGACACTTGATCGGCGATCTTGTCGGGATGACCTTCGGTCACGGACTCCGAGGTAAAAAGTGTGCGATCACTCATGAAGCTCCTTGGGCTAACAATGAAGCCACCCTAGTCAAGATCACCTCGGCGACCCCTTCTTTGTCGCGCAGCGAGACGACCTCGCGGGCACCGCTGCGCTCGAAGATAGTGACTTCATTGGTCTCGTGCTCAAAGCCAACTCCCGGTGCCGAGACGTCGTTGGCGACGAGAAGATCGACACCTTTTCTCACCAGTTTCTCGCGAGCGTTCGCCTCGACGTCTTCGCTCTCGGCAGCGAAACCCACGATCACTTGTCCTTGGCCACGTCCTTCCACCAACGCCGCCAGCACGTCGGGGGTCGCCTCGAGCTCGAGTACGGGCACGCCGTCTCGACGCTTCAGTTTGTGCGAGGCGGCGCGTACGCGAAAGTCGGCGACCGCCGCGGCCATAATCAGCGCGTCCGCGCTGGTTTGGAGCTTCACCATCGCCGCGAGCAGCTCGTCCGCGCTCTCGACGGGCACGACAGTGATGGCGCGAGCGACGTCGAGGGGTAGCTCGAGCGATACCGTCGACACGAGCGTCACCCGAGCGCCTAAACGGGCCGCCACGCTCGCGAGGGCGTAACCCTGTCGGCCCGAGGAGCGGTTCGCAATCACTCGAACGGGATCAATCGCTTCACGCGTCCCCCCCGCACTGATCACCACGTGACGAGCGCTCAAGGGACCTCGGTGGCCCTCGAGTATCCGTTGCGCCATCTCCACAATGACGTCGGGTTCGACCATGCGCCCCGCACCCGCGTCACCACCGGCGAGGGGGCCCACCTCGGGGCCAAGCATCATGACGCCTCGGCGGCGAAGCGTGGCGAGATTCTCCTGCACGGCGGGCTGCTCCCACATCTCGGTGTGCATCGCTGGACAGAGCAAGACGGGCGCGCGGGTGGCGAGCAGGGTCGCGCTTAAGAGATCGTCGGCGAGTCCGATCGCGTAGCGCGCGATGAGATGCGCCGTGGCGGGAGCGACGATCACGAGGTCACAGTGTTGGCCGAGGTAAGTGTGGGGAATTGGCGTCGTCGAATCGCCGTAGAGCGAGGTGCGTACCGCTTCACTCGCCAGGGCCGAAAAGGTCACGGCCCCCACGAAGCGCGTCGCGTCAGGAGTCAGTACTGGCGCGACGTGGTAGTCCAGTGCGCGCAGTTGGCGCAAGAGGTCCACGCTCTTGTAGGCGGCAATGCCGCCGGTAACTCCTAGAACAACGCGCGGCGAGCTAGGCGTCGCGGAGGGCATCCGTGAAGGCGTCCAGGTCGCTCGTCTCCTCGAGACGCGCCTCTTCCTGGGCCACGGTCTGGAGGCGTTCGGCCTCGAGTTCTTCGGCGGTGGGGCGATGGAACTGCAACTTTCCTTCGTACAGTTCTTCCATCGCCAGCGACAGTGACTTGTTCGACACCGACGAGACCTGGGGCGGAATCAACGCGCCGTGGCCCGAGCCGAGCCCGTTGTAGTACTCGTTGATCTCTCGAGCACGAATCGCCGTCACGGCGACGAGGGTGAACTTGGAGTCGCCCACCTTGTGCAACAAGGTCTCAATGGGCGGATCTACGAGCGTGGGGCGTTCGGCCATGAAGGTCAATCCTTTGACGAGGGGTTACGCCGAAGCTGGCGCAGCCCTTCCAGTATAGAGAGAATCTCGCTCGTGGCCCGCTCGAGGTCATCGTTAACGATGGTGTAACTCGCCAGTGCCTGGCCACGCGCCAGTTCGTGGGGCGTACTCGAGAGGCGCTGGCGCACGTGCGCTTCGTGGTCCCCACGAAGACGAAGCCGCTCTTCGAGTTCAAAAAGCGACGGGGGAAGGATTAAAAAGACCGTCGCGTCAGGAAAACGCGCGCGCACCTGTTCAGCCCCTTGGACCTCAATTTCGAGCAACACGTCGCGATCTTGGGGTGCGTCGGGCAGGGGTGTGCCGTAGAGGTGTTCATGGAACGCAGCCCACTCGAGAAAGCGCCCCTCGTCGATCGCGCGGCGAAACGTCGCGTCGTCGACGAAGACGTACTCGTCACCACGCTCGACGGGCCGTTTTTCGCGCGTCGTCCAACTTCGACTGAGCCAGAGCCGGGGTTCACGTTCAATAAGCCGCGCGGCCAGGGTTCCTTTACCCACGCCTCCGGGGCCAATGAGTACGACGACAAGGGGTTCAGCGCACAAGAGCGCGAAAAAGTTGAGCCCGCTGCTTCGGTCCAAGTCCGCGAATACGGCGTGTCTTCGCAATGGAAGCGGCCGTCATAATTCGCTCGGCCTTCACTTCGCCAATGGCCGGCAGCGCGCTAATCAGGTCGTAGGCGCGCATCTGGGCGACGCACTCCTCGCGCGCGGCGAGTTCGAACAATTCCTCGAGCGAGAGTTCGCCCGTCTTGACCATCCGTTTGACTTCAGCGCGTCGGCGTCGGTTCGCCACCGCCAGACGTGACGCCTCAACTCGCTGTTCTTGTGAGAGCGATGGCGGCGTTGGTGTCACGAGGTCAGACTACTCCCCCCTCGTCGCGACGGCTAGAGCGCGGCGCGCAATTCGTCACTCGCCCGCGCCACGTTGACCGTAACGGAGCCATCGACACAGCCTGTAAAAAGGTGTGCGACGTCCGTGGGGCTGGCGCCTTGTGCGCCAACGCCGGGAACGAGAAAAGGGCCCTTCAACGTCGTGAGATCGAATTCGGGTCGCTCGCGCGTCGCGCCCAGTACCGCGCCCACGCTCCCGAGACCCTCCGCATCCTCGTTGCGTCGTGCAACCTCGCGCAGCACCATCGTTTCGACGCGATCATGCTCACTCGTGCGTGCGCTTTGGAGCGTACGTCCTTCAACGTTGGACGTCGCGGCGAGGACAAACACCCCTCGAGCGTTCGACGCGGCGACTCGAAAAAAGGGTTCGAGCGCCCCCACACCGAGATAGGGAGTCAACGTGACCGCGTCGACGCACAGCGGCGACGCGCTCTCGAGCCACGCTTGGGCGTAGCCCTCACTCGTCGACGATACGTCACCGCGCTTCGCGTCGGCAATGACGACCAGCTCGGCGGCACGCGCCTCACGAAGAACTCGCTCTAAAACCGCCACGCCCGGCGAACCAAAACGCTCAAAGAAGGCGACTTGACACTTGATGACCGCCGCCACACCGATGGTTGCCTCCAGCGTCGTGAGCGCGACGTACTCGGCACCTTCGACCGTGTCCTCACGTTCCCACGCGCGCACCACGTCGCGACTGGGGTCGATGCCGACGCACAGTGGACCCGCTTCGAGCAGGCGCTCGCGGAGTCGATTACCAAAACTCTCAGGCATGGGCGACTCCTCGTAGCTCGCGCCACGTTGCCACGCCGTGGCGACGCATCCAACGCGCGAGCTCCCGCTGCACCAACCACGGCGCACGGGGATTGGCAAAACTCGCGCTGCCGACTTGAACGGCGTCGGCACCCGCCATGGCCATGGCGACGGCGTCTTCGCCAGAGCTAATCCCGCCCACCCCCACGATCGCCGCGTCGGGAAAGGCGTCGCGACACTCGTAGACCGCTCGCAGTGACACGGGCAACAGCCCGGGTCCACTGACCCCGCCCCCACCGTTGCCCAGCGTGGGGCGACGCGACTCCACGTCAACGGCAAGACCCAGCAGCGTATTCACTAAGACGAGGGCGCTGGCGCCTGCGTCGAGTGCGGCCGCGGCAATCTCGACGAGGTCGGGCGTGTTAGGACTGAGTTTCACCCAGAGGGGAAGCTCGGCCGCCTGGCTCGCCGCGACGATATCAGCGGTCATCGAGGCCGAGTGCGCAAAGATTTTTGAGCGGCCCTCCAGGTTCGGACAGCTCGCGTTGATTTCCAGCGCGACGACGTCGGCGCCGCGCATGGCGAGCGCCGCCGACCCAAACTCCTGCACGCTGCGCCCCCAAATCGAACCCACGACGCGCGCGCCGCGCCCGCGAAGTAACGAAAGGTCATGGGCGCGCCACGCCGCGACCCCCGGACCCGCGAGCCCCACCGCGTTCAACATCTCGTCGCCCACCGCGG
>NCBD01000171.1 GCA_002255315.1 Actinobacteria bacterium 21-64-8
GTCGAGACGAAGAGGCTCGAGCATCGAGGGTGCGCGAACGCGTCGTCGCGCACCCGTTGGTAGTGCACTAGAGCCGCCACGACGCTCTCGTCCACCGGGACGATCCTCGAGCGGCCGCCCTTGGACTCGCGCACGAAAAGAGAATGGTCTCCTTGGTCAAGGTCGAAAGTGTCGAGTCGGATGACTTCGGCGACACGCAGGCCCGTCGCCCAGAGCAGCCCCAAGACCGCCTCGAGCGTGGCCGCCTGGATCGACGAGCGGAGTCGGCGTGCGGCCGCCATCAGGTCGACGACCTGCTCATCAGAGTAGAGAAACGGTGCGGGCTGTCGACGCCGACCGGGGATGAGCCCGGTGGGCGGAACTTCGTGGTCTGGATCGATGGCGTGCAGGTAGCGAGCGAGTCCTCGCACCATCGCCAGGCGATCCGCTCGCCAGCGCGACTCGGCGTTGGGGGTGCGAAGCGCCCAGGACAGCGCCACTTCAGTGCGTATGTGGGTCCACCCACCCGCTTCGGCAAAGCTGACAAAGTCCTCGAGCACGGTGGCGCATCGTGCGAGCTTGTAGCCGAGTGATCGGCGCAGCACCAAGTAGTCGGTCAGTCCCGTTCGCAGCTCATTCATGAGCGCACCTCCGGCCAGCGACGAGTGACGCAGCGCAAGGCCGCGACGTCGACCTTGGCGTAGACGGCGGTGACGGCCGTCGACTGATGACCGAGTACCTGTCCGATGTCTCGTAATGACACCCCCGCGCGTAGCATCGACGTCGCCAGAGTGTGACGCAATCTGTGCGGGTTCACGTAGGAAATCCCCGCTCGAGCACACGCCCGCTCGAGCACGGAACGGATCGATCCGGTGTCGGCCAAGGCCCTCAGAGGAGCGCACTGGCGCAGGAAAATCGCCCGATCCTTGACGCACGGACGGATCTTCACATAGTTGGCCAGCGCGGCGCCCACGTCATCGGGCAGGGGTAGCCGGTCGCGCCGTCCACCTTTTCCCGTCACGATGATCTCGCCGGTTCGCCAATCGATGTCGTCGAGGTGAAGACCGATCACCTCGCCGCCGCGCAGTCCGAGTCGGCACAGAACTCGGCCACACCTTCGAGGGCCAAGAACCGCAGAACGCTCCGCAGCGCCGAAATCACCTGTCGAATCGAGGACAGACTACGCCCGGTGCATGTGCGGGTCGCGAAGCTGGTCACGTCACTGGCGCGAAGTGACCAGTCGACACCGTCACCTCGTCGTCGCTCGCCCACGAGAAGTCCGGCGATGTGCAGATAGAAGTGAATAGTCCCCTCGACGAGCCCGCGCTCTTCGCGTAGGAAGCGTCGGTAGCGGTCGAGGAAAATTTCCCCGGGATCGCTCGGTTGGACGGGCACGACTGGGTCGAGTGCGCCGTGGACGGCCAAGTAGTCAAAGAGCGGTGCAAGTGAACGTGACGTGCGCAAGTTCGCGAATCCTTGCGCTCGGCGGGCGCCGAAGAATTCCTCGCTCGCCGCCGCCGAGAGTTCACGCGTCGCCACGCCTTCGTGTTCGAGCCACCTGCTCAAGTGCGTGACTAGTTGGCGGTGCTTGTTGGCGGCCGACCGAGAGTAACCGAACTCGAGCAGGTGGGCGTGATAGCCCGAAACGTGTTCAGCAAGTTCACCGGCCCGGTACTGGGGATTGCGTGTTGGCATAGAAACTCCTTCTCCTTGATCTAGGAAACGAGTCTCGATCACCAGGCCGGGATTATGCTGACTCTCTTCTCACCGCTCACCAGCGCTCAACAGGTCGAACGACATCGCTCTGGCCGAAGATCGACATAACCGCACGATCGACATAAAACTTGCCGCCGCCTGCAAGATGTCATTGGCGCGACGCAGTTCCTTCACTTCCTTGCGAAGCTCTTTGAGCTCGCTTCGTTCCGCTTCGGTCATGCCCGGCCGCTTGCCCTCTTCAATCTCGGCACGCTTAACCCACGTGCGAAGGGATTCGCTCCCCACGCCAAGTTGTCGAGCCACCCGTGAGATGACGGTCTTATCTTGAGGGTCCGCTCGTTGAAGGTCGAGGACCATGCGCACCGCACGTTCCTTCAACTCAGACGGATACCTCGTCTGTCCAGCCTGCTTCTTGTCCATGATTCCATCCTCTCTCCCAAGCGGGAGAGCCTCCGGAATACCCAGGCCGGTTCACTTAGGCGAGCGGTAAACCCGTTGTCGACTGGACTGACTCGAGCATGGTGTAGCTCTCGTCTCTTTCGATGGGCAGTGCGTAGAGGAGTCAGTTTCCTCTCCGAAATGCCCGGAACTCGTCGCCAACGCCGATCGGCAAGGCGCAAGGTCAAGCCTCAGTTTTGAAGTAGGTCCAGTTTCAGGGCGTTGTAGACCTCGCGGGCAATGAATCGCTTAAGGCAACGCACCACGTCCATTTTGGAAAGACCTTCGGCTCGACGCCGTTCCATGTAGATCTGCGTCCGTGGATCGAGGCGCAGTCGTGCGATGGCAATCAAGTGGAGTGCCCGGTTGGCTTGGCGATCGCCACCGCGATGCAGACGCATCCGGTTGGTCTTGCCTGACGAGACCGGCACCGGCGCCACGCCACAGAGTCGGGCAAATGCGCCGTCGTTGTTCAGTCGCTCCAAGTTCTGTCCCGCCGTGATGAGCAACTGGGCGGCGTGCTGCGTGCCGATGCCACAGCATTCCAGCAAGTGGGGAGCACATCGAGCGACGAGGTGGTTGAGTTGCGCGTTAACACCGGCGATCTCCTCGTCGAGAAACTTCACTCGCCGGCTGAGTTGTCGCAAGGTGAACTTGGCTGCCTGCATTGGTTCGCCAAGACGCTCGAGGTCGGGTCGTAACGCGCCCGCTCGATTGACCCGGTGTCGCGTCCCGCCTGCTGACTCGATCCACTCACGCAGCTGAGCGGGCGCGGTGAGCAGCACGTCACGAATCTGCAGCAGCGCCACCGTGCGAGCCTTCACCGCCGGCTCTCGGGAAAGTTTGAGGAGCCTGATGGACTCAATGTCACCCGTGGTGTCCTTTGCCCAAGCCCGCGCTTCGCCCGAGAGCACCTTGCGCGCGGCCATTTCGGCGTCGATGGCGTCGTCCTTGCCGCGCCGCGCTCGGGTCGCTCGATGCGTGGTGTTGACCTCGAACAC
>NCBD01000045.1 GCA_002255315.1 Actinobacteria bacterium 21-64-8
GCGGTGCGCGACCTCGACCCCGAAGAGACCCTCTTTATCGTCGCTTCGAAGACCTTCACGACCCTCGAGACGCTCACCAACGCGCGTTCGGCGCGCTCGTGGATCGTCGATCACTTCGCCGAGGCCAGGGCCGTCGCGCGACACTTCGTGGCGGTCTCGACCAACGAGGCCGAGGTCGCGGCCTTTGGTATTGACACCGAGAACATGTTCGGCTTCTGGGACTGGGTGGGAGGACGCTACTCCATGGGCTCGGCCATCGGCCTCTCGACCATGATCGCGATCGGCCCCGACGCCTTTCGCGAGATGCTGGCGGGCTTTCACGAGATGGACGAACACTTTCGCCTCGCCCCCTTCGAGGAGAATCTTCCCGTCTTGATGGGAATGATCGCGGTGTGGAACCGCGAGTTCCTCAACTGTTCGACGGTGGGCGTGATGCCCTATGACCAGTACTTAAAGCGACTACCCGCGTACCTACAGCAACTCACCATGGAGTCCAACGGCAAGCACGTCACCCTCGAGGGCGACGAGGTCGATTACCCGACGGGTCCGATCTACTGGGGTGAACCCGGCACCAACGGCCAGCACAGCTTCTATCAACTCTTGCACCAAGGCACCTCGATTGTGCCCGTTGATCTCATTGGTTTCGCGAAGAGCCTGAATCCCCTCGGCGCCCATCACGACATTCTTTCGTCGAACGTCTTCGCCCAGGCTCAAGCGCTCGCCTTCGGTAAAACCGAAGCCGAAGTTCGTGCGGAAGGTACCCCCGAACACGTCGTGGCGCACAAAGTCATGCAAGGAAATCGACCAACCAACGTGCTGTTAGCCGAAGTGCTGACGCCACGGCTGCTCGGTTCGCTCATCGCCCTGTACGAGCACTCCGTCTTTACCCAAGGCGTGATCTGGGGTATCGATTCTTTTGATCAATGGGGAGTGGAGCTCGGCAAGGTCTTGGCCCTCAAGGTCCTTCCAGCGCTGCAGGGTGAAGACGTCGCCACCAGCTTTGATTCATCGACCACCGCGCTGATTGCGCACTACCGAGCGCTGCAAAACCAAGGAGGACAACGTGGTAACTGAACGAGCGATGCGAATTGGCATGGTGGGTCTCGGGCGTATGGGCGCCAATATCGCCCAGCGCCTCGTACGCGACGGTCACCGTTGCGTCGTCTTTGACGTCAACGAAAAGGCGGCGAACGCGCTCGCCGGTGAGCGCGTCGAGGTCGCTACGTCACTGGCCGACCTCGCGGCGAAACTGGACGCGCCACGCGTCGTCTGGCTCATGCTGCCCGCGGCCGTCACCCAAGCGGCGCTCGATGAGCTCACGGGCCACTTGGCGAGTGACGACGTCGTTATCGACGGGGGTAACTCGTTCTATCAAGACGACATCACGCGCGCGCACGCCCTCGCCGCGAAGGGTATTCACTACGTGGACTGTGGTACCAGTGGGGGCGTGTGGGGTCTCGCGCGCGGTTATAGCTTGATGATTGGCGGCGAGGCCTCGATCGTCGAGCGCCTCGATCCCATTTTTCGCACCATTGCCCCCGGTCACGACGGCAGCGAACCTACGCCGGGGCGAACGCGCGAGGGCGGCACTGCGCCGTTGGGTTACTTGCACTGTGGGCCAAACGGCGCGGGTCACTTTGTCAAGATGGTGCACAACGGTATCGAGTACGGCATGATGGCCTCGCTCGCCGAGGGCCTCAACATTTTAAAGCACGCCAACGTGGGCGCCACGAGCGTCGAGGCCGACGCCGAGACGACTCCGCTGCGTCACCCTGAGTTTTACGCCTACGACTTTGACCTTCCGGAGGTTGCCGAGGTCTGGCGACACGGCTCGGTGATCAGTTCGTGGCTGCTCGACCTGACGGCCGACGCGCTCGCGCGTTCACCCGAGTTAACCAACTACTCGGGGCGCGTCTCAGATTCGGGCGAGGGTCGTTGGACGCTCGAAGCCGCCATCAATGAGTCCGTACCGGCGCCGGTCATCAGCGCTTCGCTCTGGCAGCGATTTGAGTCTCGCGGGCTCGGCGAGTTCACGGCCAAAGTGCTCTCGGCGATGCGCGCTGAGTTCGGTGGACACGTAGAAAAAGAGGCGTAATGCACCACGAACTGCGACGATACCCTGACCCGACGAGTACGGCGGCCGCGGCGGCCGCGTTTATCCTTGAGCGCGCCCGAGAGGCCGTCGAGCAACGTGGACACTTTCACTTCGCCGTGAGTGGCGGCAGCACGCCGTGGGCGATGTTTGCGGCATTGTCGCAACTCGACGTGCCCTGGAGTGCGACCACGATTTACCAGGTTGACGATCGCGCGGCCCCGCTCGACAGTGATGACCGCAATCTGATGCATCTTCGAGAGAGTCTTCGCAACGTCGAGGTCACGGTCGTTCCCATGCCGGTCGAAGGCGACCTCGACGAGGGCGCGCGGGCCTACGAAGTGCTGCTGCCCGACGCCTTTGACGTCGCGCACCTCGGACTCGGTGCCGACGGGCACACTGCGTCGTTGCTGCCAGGCGACCCCGTGCTCGAGGTGGAAGATCGCCTCGTGAGTTCGACCGGTGTTTACCAGGGGTGGCGGCGAATGACCCTTACCTACCCCGGCCTCGCGCGGGCCCGCTGGCTGCTCTGGCTCATCGTTGGTGCCAACCAATACGGGCCGCTTCGCCAACTGCTCGACGCCGACCCGTCAATTCCCGCGAGCCACGTCGTGGCGCCACGTTCGACGATCTTCGCCGACGAGGCCGCGGCCCCGTGAGTCGTGACGAGCAAAAACACCGCGCGGCGGCACGCGCGGCGGACCTGGTCGAGCGCGATATGCGCGTGGGCCTGGGTACGGGCTCGACGGTGGCCTTTTTGCTCGATGAACTCGCGCGACGCGACGTGCGCGCGCACTACGTCGCGACGTCGCCCCGTACCGAGATCGAAGCTCGCCGACGCGGTCTCGACGTGACGGCCTTTCACGAGTGGCCGGCGCTCGACCTCGCCATTGACGGCGCCGATCAAGTGGCGCCCGACGGCTGGCTCGTTAAGGGTGCGGGAGGTGCGCACACGCGCGAAAAGATCGTCGCGTACGCGGCCGCGCGTTTCGTGGTCATCGTCGACGAGTCCAAACTCGTCGCCGCGCTGCGCCCGCCCGTGCCCCTGGAGCTGTTTAATTTTGGGCTCGAAGCGACGCTCGCCTCGCTCGCGCCCGTGCGCGTGCGCGACGCCGCGCCCAGCCCCGACGGGGGCGTACTGAGCGACTACCTCGGCGCCGTTGACGCGCCCGCGTCACTGGCGCGCTGGTTCGACGCGAACGTGGGCGTCATTGGTCACGGACTCGTGGCCCCTAATCTCGTGGACACGATCTTCGTGGGCGCACACGATGAGCTTCACCCGAATAAGAACGGAGACACGCCGTGACCCCTCACCCACTGGCTTCCGAGGAACCGCAGCCCGATCCACACGTGATCGTCATCTTTGGTGGCACGGGCGACCTCGCTCGTCGAAAGATCCTCCCGGGACTTTTCCACCTGTACTTAGCGGGGCTGATGCCCGAGCGTTTTCATATCATCGGCGTCGTGCGCCCGCCCGCCGAAGGCTCGGACGACGACTTTCGTCAACGAGTTCGCGACGCCGTCACCGAGTTCGGTGACGGGGCGCCCAGCGGCGAAGCGTGGGAGCGCTTTATCGCCTCGGTGAGCGCGGTCGCCGCCGACGCGACGCACTCAGAGGCGCTCGTGAGTGCGGTCGAAACGGCGGAGAAAGAACTCGGTTCCGGTGCGCGGCGCCTGTATCACCTCGCCGTGCCGCCCGACGCGACGCTCGAACTCATTGCGATGCTGGGAGCGACGGGACTGAACGAGAACGCTCGGGTGATTTGTGAAAAACCCTTTGGCGTGGACCTCGCTTCGGCGAAGGTGTTGAACGAGACCATCCGGGCCAACTTTCACGAGACCCAGGTCTTTCGCATCGATCACTTCTTAGGTAAAGAGTCCATCGATAACATCCTCGCGCTGCGATTCGCGAATCGACTCTTTGAGCCACTCTGGAATCGCGACCATATCTGCTTTGTCCAGATTGACGTGCCCGAGAGCATCACGGTCGCTGGTCGCGGCGCCTTTTACGAAGAGACCGGCGCCTTTCGAGACATGGTCGTCAGTCACCTCTTTCAGGTCATGGGTTATCTCGCCATGGAGCAGCCCACCAGCTTTGAGGCGAACCCGCTGCGCGACGAGATTCACAAGGTCTTTCAAACGACTCGGCCCCTTGACGTCGCCAACGTCGTGCGCGGTCAGTACGAGGGGTATCGAAGTGAACCGGGCGTCGCGCCCGACTCAAACACCGAGACCTTTGTGGCGCTGCGCGTGGACATTGACAACACGCGCTGGAAGGGTGTGCCGTTCTACTTGCGTACCGGTAAGGGCATGGCCCAGCGGCGCCAAGTCATCACGATCGGCTTCGAAGAGACCGTGATGCGACTCTTTCCCCTCGCCAGAGGTGCGCACGCCTGGCAGGGTAACCGACTGGTCGTCGACTTCGACGACCCGGGTTCGATTCACGCACACTTTTTGGCGAAAGAACCGGGACCCGTCATGCAGCTCGGTGAAGCGACGATGTCGTTTTACTACAAAGACTCGTTTCGCCACGCCCACCGTCTCGAGGCCTACGAGCACTTAATCCTCGAAGCGATGCTCGGAAATCGCGCGCTCTTTACGCGCTCTGACGGCATCGAGCGACTCTGGGAGGTCGCCGCGCCGTTGCTCGACGATCCGCCGCCCGTGGAGCCCTACCCGCTCGGATCGTGGGGGCCGTCATCGATGGAGCGTGTCGTGGCGCCCCACGGTTGGTGTCTGCCCTAGTGGTACGTCCGATCAAGTTGGTGCTCTCCGACGTCGACGGCACGCTCGTCACCTCCGACAAGACCCTCACGCCCGCAACACTCGAAGCGGTCGCGTCGTTGCGCGAGGCCGGCGTGCTCTTTGCGATCACGAGCGCGCGCCCTCCGCGGGGGCTCGTCGCCTTCGTCGAGCCGCTGCACCTCGTCACGCCACTGGGCGCCTTTAATGGTGCGACGATGATCCTGCCCAATCTTCGCGTGCTGGAAGAAAAGCTCATCGACGACGAGAGCGCCCTCGCCACGCTCGAGGTCCTCGAGGACTTTGGCCTCGCGCCCTGGGTCTACACCGGCGCGCACTGGTACGTCCGCGACGCCGCCTCCGCCCACGTCCACCACGAGTCCCAGTCCTGCCAGTGCGAGCCCGAACCACTCGACCACCTCGCCTCCGTCACGACCGGGGTCTCAAAGATGGTGGGCGTGAGTGACGATGAGGCCGCCAGTGCCGGCGCCGCGCGCGCGTTGAATGATCGTTTCGGCCACCGGGTCTCGGTATCGCGCAGCCAGTCCTACTTTCTCGACGTCACCCACCCCGACGCGAACAAGGGCAACGTCGTACGCTTTCTCGCCCAGCACTACGACATCGCGACCGACGAGATCGCGACCATCGGCGACATGCACAATGACGTATCCATGTTTGAAGTGTCGGGTCTGAGTATCGCGATGGGTAACGCGCTCGCGGAGGTGCAGTCGGCCGCGAACTACGTCACGAGTTCGAATAACGACGAGGGTTTCGCGCGCGCCATCACCGAGCACGTGCTCGCCTAGCGAGCGTCGTCGCTCGCCGAGTCGTCGAGGTAGGGGCAGTGCCGACACCCGCTGGCACAGCACGTACCTCTGGCGAGGTGGGTGGCGCGCGTTAAGACCATCAGACCCGTCGCGGGGTCGCGATAGAAGGGTTCACCCTCGTCGATCGCTCGTTGGTGGGCGAGGAGAATCTCGTCGTAGTCACGACGAGTGGGATCTAGACGCGAGGGGTGTGGTCTCGGTACGGCGCTCACCTGGTCACGTTAGTGGTGCCTCGTCGACCGCCAAGATGACCTTGCCGAATTTGCCACCCTGGGCGAAGTAGTCGTAGGCCGCTGCTGCGTCGGCGAGGGGAAAGACGCGACTGATCGGTACGTGCAGATCACCCGTGCGCCAGCGCGGCACGAGCGCGTGCGCGACGCGATCGGTCACGAGGGCCTTTTCCTCGCGTGAGCGTGCGCGCAGCGTCGAGCCCGTCAGACGTGCTCGCGTCGCCATGACCACGCGCAGATCGAGGTCCATTCGCGCGCCTCCTCCGAGGCCAATAACTACGACGCGCGCGAAGGGGGCGAGGTGCGTGATGGCTCGCTCTAAGTGCGCCGCGCCCACCAGTTCGAGCACGACGTCGACGGCGCCGAGTTGGTCGAGCTCGTCGATGGTGAGTGTCTCGTTCGCGCCGAGCGCGCGCAGCGCGTCGTGGTGGGTCGCGTCGCGCGTCACCGCCGTCACTCTCGCGCCGAGCGCGTGCGCGATCTGTACGGCGGCGACCCCGACGCCGCCGGCCGCTCCCGAAATCAGCACGTGCTCATCGCGGGCGAGATCGCCTTGGGTGACCAGGGCGTCGTGGGCCGTGAGAAAGGCTTCGGCGAAGCCGCCCGCTTCGAGCCAGCTGACGTGGTCGGGGACGAACAAGAGGTGCTCGGCGGGCACCACGCAATGCGTCGCCTGCGCACCGCCACCCACGACCCCACAAACCCGTCGGCCTAGCAGCGGTTCGTGCACGTGTTCGCCCGCGGCCACGACGAGTCCGGCGAACTCCATGCCCGGTACGTCGACGGGCCAGCCCGGCGGCGCGGGGTAGAGGCCGCGACGTTGCAAGAGGTCAGCCGCGTTAATCCCCGCCGCGCGCACCGCGACGACGACGTCGAAGGGGCCCGGCAGTGGTGTCGCGCGCTCTTCGAGCGTGAGAATCTGGTCTCGAAGCGCTACCACGTGCACGCGTCGAGCCTACCGGGGGCGTTTGCCCGGACGAAGTTCGGGACTGGCCGGTTAGGGTACGCCCATGACTCTCTACGACATCCCCATCCACACTTTGAGTGGTGAGCCTTCGTCGCTCGGCGCCTACAAGGACAAGACCCTGTTACTCGTGAACGTCGCCTCGAAGTGCGGCCTCACGCCCCAGTACGAAGGACTCGAAACTCTCCAGCGCACCTACGAGTCCAAGGGCTTTAGCGTGCTCGGCTTTCCCTGCAATCAGTTCATGGGCCAAGAGCCCGGCACCGCCGAGGAGATCCAGAGTTTCTGCTCGACGACCTACGGCGTGACCTTTCCGCTCTTTGAGAAGATCGACGTGAACGGCGAGGCTCGTCACCCGATCTACGACGAACTGACCAAGGTCGCCGACGCCGAAGGTCACGACGGTGACATTCGCTGGAACTTTGAGAAGTTCCTCGTGCGCCCCGACGGGACGATCGAGCGCTTCGCGCCCCAGGTCACGCCCGAAGACCCCGAGTTGATCTCGGCGATAGAGACGTCGCTCAGCTAGACGTCGAGTACGCGCCGCAGGCGCGTAAAGGTGGGGTGAAATCCCCGCTCGAGCCAGAAGCGCTGCGCGTCGCGGTTCGCGACGCGCCAGTGCACTTCGACGTAGAGCGCTCCTTCATCGCGCAGTGTCGCCAACACCTGTGCGACGAAGGCCCCGCCGAGTCCGCGACGACGAAACTCGTCGCGCACGACGACGCCACTCAAGTGGACGAC
>NCBD01000172.1 GCA_002255315.1 Actinobacteria bacterium 21-64-8
GAGGACCGTCGTTACGAGCGCGACCGGAGCGGCGATGGCAAAGAAGAGACCGAGGCGCACGTAGAGCCAGACGCCGAGTCCGGTGGGGATGCTAAGCAGCACGAGCTCGACGCGCCAAACGGCGAGAAGGTGCAGGAGTTCATCGAGTATTTCGTCGGTCATTGAACGTGAGTTGGTGGGGGTGTTCATTGGAAGTTCCTTTCGAGAAGGCGAAGGTGCCCCGAGAGAGAGTTCTCTCGGGGCACGTCCTTAGGCCGCGACCGGCGCCTTGGTTGTCGGGGACAGGACTTCCACCTTGTCGGCGCGAAAACTCACGCCGTGACGGTCGCCCATCTGCCAGGTCGTCGCCACGAGACCAGTGACCTTCACCTGGGCGCCGAGGATAAGGCCCTTGGGCTCGCCCGCCACCTTCACGACGAGGATGTCGGCTCCCTCGCCGCCGATCGCCACGACGCTGACGGCGAAGATGGCCTTGCCGTCGGCGTCGACGCGCTGCTGCCTCGAGTCGAAGTCGATCACCGGCTCGGCAATCGAAACCGCGAGAAAGTCGAGACTGCTGGTGTCAATTGGTAGTTTCATTTTCGATTCCTTTATTTCGTTGTCGTCACGATTTGTGGCGACGACACGAAGGTAAAGAACCCCAGGTTGCGAAAAGGCGAAAACAGTCAAAGTCACAGCAGGATTGTGAGTGATTGTTAGTTGCCGTCGAGGGTCGCCAGCAGGCGCGTGGAGTTACGTCAACCGTCTGGCGCGCGGAGAACTCGTCGAACTACTCAGCCGTAGAGGCGTTGTTTCAGTTTGCGCAGGGCGGGACTGCGACGTCGCCCCAACTGGTCTTCGATTTCCTCGATGATCATCATCACGAGTCCCAAGTTCCTAAGTTCCTCGGGTGCGATCTCTTCGATGTGCAGCAATGTGTCGATCGCGCGCTCGGGCGACTTGATCAGCAGATTGGCCCGCGCGACGTCGATCAAGAAGCGGGCCTGGCGTTCGGGCGACAGCGTTCGCGCAGCGACGGCTTGGGCGCGGTCCAGGGCCTCTTGTCCGTTGCCGAGTTCGACCGAGATCGCTACGGCGTGCATGGCCACGTTGGTCGGACCGAACTCGGTACCGTACTCGTTTCGGTCTTCACCCAACTGACGAGCCAGTTTCTCCGCCGTCTTGAGGGACTTCTGCGCTGACGCGGTGTCGTGGTCGCGTGCGAGCAACACCCCGGTCAGCAGCGCGCACGCTCCCACCAGTGAAATCAGTCCCGGATCCTGCGAGGTTTTCACGTCGTTCGCCATGACCATGGCCCGCTTCAAGACGTGCACCGCCAGTTTCTGGTCCTTGGCGTCGAGCATGGTGCGCGCCATGCGTAGTTGACCCGCCAGGATCAGGCAGCGATCGCCGCAGCGTTCCCCGGCGGTGATGGCCCGATCGGCGGCGACCCAGGCGGCGCCGTGGTCGTCGACCTTGACGAGCATGGCGGCGGCGACCTGGTAGACGTCGGCGAGACAGGTGAGGGTCCGGGTTGCGTGGACCTCACTCGTCGATCGACTGGCGGCCTCGGCCACGGGAATGAGCGCCGCGAGCACGTGGCCGAGTTCTTGGTAGGAAGAAGCGTGCACCAACGCCCAGGCGTGGTGCGTCTGGGCTTCCAACTCTTCCAGGGTGACGGTGGTCGACACCGCCGCCGCGTTGGGCACGAGTGACTCGGGGTTCGGGAATCCGGCGATCGCGACGCGCACCATCTCCACGTAGTCGCGTTCGCGCAGGTTCTTCGCGGCGTCGGGAACCCCCGTCGCGCGCACGAACTCAATCAGCGGGGCGCCCAGCGCCAGGGCGAGGCGTCCCAGGTGGTTGATGTCCCTGACCTCGATCTCTCCCTGTTCCACCTGGGCAACCCAGCTCGTGGACATGCCGATCTCGTCGTGGAGCCGCTCTTGGGTCCACTGCCTCTCACGCCGGTACTGCTTGACGAGCGTGCCTACGACGTTGACTTCGCCGTCGCTGTCACTTCGCACGCAGTTCTCCGTTGATCACGCCCGATAGTGTCGCCAGCCACCAGACTTCGGGTGGACCAGCCAGGTGCTGGCCGCGCTCGTGGAGAAATCGAATCGTGTGGGCCTGGGCTTCGTGGAACTCGAAGGCGTCTTCGCTCTGGTAACACTCGTAGAAGACGCGTTCGTGGGGACGCTCGGAGCGCTCGTGACTCACGTAGACCAGGGTCTCCGATTCGCGCAGCGCAATCTCGGCCAGCGTGTCAGAAACCAGCACGTCGAAGGCTTCGAGGTGGTCGGG
>NCBD01000046.1 GCA_002255315.1 Actinobacteria bacterium 21-64-8
ATATCAAAGCCAATGGTTTGACTGACCCGGTGATTATTGACGCTCTTTACGAGGCGTCAATGGCCGGAGTGGAGATACGCCTCGTCGTGCGCACGTTGTGCTGTCTTCGCCCGGGCGTGCCTGGGCTCAGTGAACACATCACAGTGCATTCTTTGGTGGGTGAATTTCTCGAACACTCACGTCTCTTTATTTTCGGACGCCAGGGCGACGCCGATTTTTCGCTCTACTTGGGTTCGGCCGACCTGATGGAGCGCAACCTTGATCGGCGCGTTGAAGTGAGTGTGCCTATTGAGAATCCGTCACTCCAAGACGAGCTGCTCGAAGCCTTCGAGGTGACGTGGCGTGACGACTTGTATACCTGGGTGTTGGGCACTGATCGTCGTTGGCGACGACTGCAACCCGTCAACAATTTTTCGGCTCAAGTCGACTTCAAGCGTCGAGAGCTGGACCGTTCTCGGTTGTTACCGTAGGGCTCGGATCGGCCGGTCGGCGCCATTGAAGCGAAGCGTAAGCGACGCCACCGATGGGAATGGGCAGCCAAAAGTTCAAAAGTCGATAAGCCAGTACCGCCAAGATGGCTTGGCTCGCGGGAACGCCGAAGCCTTGGAGCGTCGCGATGAGAACGCCCTCGACAACGCCTAGTCCCCCAGGGGTGATGGGGATGGCGGCGAAGATATTGGCGAGTCCGTACGCGACGAGCAAGTCAATTGGCGAAATGACGCTACCGAAACTCCACAAGAACACCCATAGGCAAGCCGCGTCGAGTACCCAATTCAGGGTCGCCCAGGTAAACGCCCACCACAACTTTCGACGATTGTTGATGAGCAAGGTAACTCGACCGGCAACTTTGGCGAGTTGCGTCGAGATCTTGTCGGGATCAATCGCGGGGATGCGTCGTGCGACAGCGCGAAGCCAGAGGTCGGCGTGGCGCTGACCGCGAGTGATGAGCAAAATGGTTCCAAAAAATGCCAACAGTAAAAAGACGCCCGCGAGCGCGGCAAAGCCGTAGGCCGGGTTAAATCCGCGTAGCGGGATTGATACAACGAGCGCCATCCAAAACAGTACGTTGAGCACGACCGCAGACCCGGTGCCCAAAACCGCGAGTCCAAAAGCGCTGGTCTCGCGCGGTACGCCAAGTTCGGAGAAAATCCGATACGACAGAGCGCCCGCGGGTGCGGTGCCGCCGGGTACGACATGACTGATGGCGTGGCCCGCCAACGTGACGCGAACGGTGTTGTACAGACTCGGCGCGTGGGGGTAGAGCACGGTTCGTGTCAGTTCGACGTAACTGTAGATGGCGACGATTTCGAGGGCGACGGCGAGCACCACGAGCAAGGGATTCAGCGCTCCGAGCAGGTGCACGGAGCGCCGCGCCGAGCTGAATTGGGGCAAGACGAAGTATTCGAAAACGAAGATGAGCGATCCGAGGCTGAGAATGAGTCGAATCTCGCGCGGCAGCGTGAGATGTTTCTTAGGGGTGGCGTCGGACATGGGTCATTTCGCTAGGCGTACAGAGGGCCGTTGGTGCCCTCTTGCGCTACACGTTCAGTCTACGGCACATGCGTAGAATTCGACGATGCCTACGTTGGTGGTACTTCCCACCTACAACGAGATTTTGAACGTCGAAAAGATGCTGCGCGCGCTGCGCGAGATCGTTCCCGACTGCACCATCTTGGTCGTCGACGACGGTTCACCTGATGGAACCGGTCAGCGTGTGCGCGAGGTCGCGAGCGACCTTGGATCTATTGAGTTGCTCGAGCAACCGAGTAAGAGTGGCCTCGGCCGGGCGTACCGCGCGGGCTTTCGGTGGGGACTAGATCACGGCTACGACCGCTTCGTCGAGATTGACTGTGACTTCAGTCATGATCCTGCGGCACTGCCGATGCTCTTGCGCGCTGCGGAGAGTCACGAAGTAGTGATTGGCTCACGTTACGTCCCCGGTGGCGCTATACCCCAGTGGACTCTGTCGCGACGCTTGTTGTCGCGAGGTGGAAATCAATACGCGTCAATGATGCTTGGACTTCGCGTCGCCGATTCGACCGCCGGGTATCGGGTCTACTCTAAATCGGCGCTCGACAAGATTGGCTTCGAAACGGTGACCGCGGAGGGTTACGGCTTTCAAATCGAAATGACTTACCGGGCTCGTCGCCACAAGGCGTCCGTTGTTGAGGTGCCCATCTCCTTTACCGACCGCGAACGTGGGCAGTCCAAAATGTCGGGCTCGATCGTGGTCGAAGCGCTCTGGCTCGTGACCAAGTGGGCCGCGCTACGCGTCATTGGGCGAGACGCCCATTAGGCGCTCAGAGCCGATCGACGAGTAGAGACGAAAGGACACTCTGCAACTTGTCGCGTGTCTCTTCGCGTTCGGCGATCGGATCAGACTCTGAAACGATGCCCGCCCCGGCCCAGGCCTCAAAGTTCGCACCGTCCACGAGTACACCGCGTATGCCTACCCACCACTCACCATCACCGTCGGCGTCGAGCCAACCGAGCGGTCCGGCGTAGTGGCCGCGATTATGCATTTCGAGCTGGCGAATCAACTCGTCGGCTCGTTCACGGGGGATCCCGCCCACGGCGGCGGTGGGGTGGAGCAGCCGCAGCACGCTTAAGGCGTCGGGTGGTTCGGCGTCGTGGCTCGTCGCGGTGATCCACGTACCAAGGTGCGCCACCGTTCGCAGTGTCACGATGGATGGTTGAGCGTCGGCAACGATGTCGTCGTACTGGCGCGACAGATTTCGCACGACTTCGTCCACGAGTACGCCGTGTTCGTGAAGATTTTTCGTCGATCCGAGCAGCCAGTTTTGGTAGTCATCGGGTGCGACGTTGGCGGGAAGGGCAATCGTACCGGCGAGGGGGTGGCACTGCACAATCGACCCACGACGTCGAACCAGCAGTTCGGGTGACGCGCCCACAAAACGGCGACCGTCGAGGGTGGGCAGGCTGTAGAGCGTACAGATGGGTTCGCGAACCTTTAATCGGGCCACCAACGCTGCGGGATCGATGACGTCGGGCACGGTGCCCAGTACGGCGCGCGCCAAGACCACTTTGTCGATTTCTTTTCGGCGAAGTATCTCAACGGCCTGGGCCACGTGATGCGCGTACTCGTCCGGCGTGGGCTGAAGGTTCAACGAGCGAAGGCTTTGGGGCTCTTGGGTCGGTTCGGTGACGTCGTCAAGAAATGTACGCCAGTGGTCGTCGCCGTCAACGGCGCTGACCCAGGCGTCGCCGCTCTTTTCGACCGTCACCACGAAGCGCGGCACGTGGAGTTGACCGTTGGCGTAGCGATCGAACGGTAGGGTCGCGAAGGCGACGACCCCGGTGCCCGCTGGACCGGGCTCGCCCTCGAGGTGCACCTCGCGCAGTACACGGCTGGCGTCGTCGCCGTGGGCCAGTCCGGCACCGAGGTCAACAATCAGCACACTGTCGCCAAAACCTACCCGCAGCGCGTCGGGACTTTCGAGGAGCCAGCCTTCGCGCGCACCAAGGGCACGCAGACGAGTTCGCTCCGGCGAGGCGATCTTGGTTCGACGAATCTTCACGAGGACCTCGTCGCGAGGAACTGTTGACTCAGTCCTCCCATCACGCGCCGGTGATTCACCGCACGAAACCCCGCGACGTGCAGCATGCTCGTGAGCTCGTCACTCGAGGGCAGGTAGGCCGTGGACGCGGGGAGGTAGTGATAGGCCCGACGGTCACTGAGCAGTGACCCGAGGAACGGCACTATTTTTCGGAACCAGAGACGAAAGCCGGCGCGAAAGAGCCCCCGGCGCGGTTCGGCCACCTCGAGCAAAGAGATACGACCACCGGCTCGAACGACCCGCCCCATTTCGATCAACGTCGCGCTCAGATCAGTGAAATTGCGTAGCGCATACCCACAGGTCACCCCGTCAAAGGCGCCGGTACGAAACGGGAGCGTCAACGCGTCGGCCTGCACGCGCTCGTCGAGGAACCTTCCCGCGGCCAGCATGCCAAAACTGAGATCCGCGGCGACTGGTTGGTGGCCCTGACGTTTCAGTTCGCGAGTGAAGTCGCCCGTGCCCGCCGCGAGGTCTAATACCACTGAGTTCGCCACGAGGCGCAGGTCGGCGACGGCTCGGCGGCGCCACCGCGCGTCGAGTCCGAGCGTCATGACGCGATTGACGAACTCATAGCGGCCCGCGATGGCGTCGAACATGTCGCGCACTTGACGGGTCTTTTCAGCACCTTGGGGGAGAGGGGGAACCGCCACACGTACTAGTGGTAGTAGCGAAAGACAACCTGGGCGACGCACGAGGGCTTAGGAGCGTCCCTCACCTCAACGATGACGTCAAGGGCTACTTGGATACCCCCGGCGACGTCCTCAACCGAGGCGAGGGTTGCTCCGGCACGAATGTCCGCACCCACGGGCACCGGGGAGCTGAAACGGACTTTATTGGTGCCATAGTTGACCCCCATAGTGACGCCGTCGACTTTGAGCACGCTGCCCAACAAAATGGGCACCAGAGACAAAGTGAGATACCCGTGGGCAATGGGCCCACCGAAGGGCCCTGACGCCGCTCGTTCGGGATCGACGTGAATCCACTGGTGATCGCCGGTCGCGTCGGCGAAGAGGTTCACCTGTTCTTGGGTGACGGTGTGGTAGTCGGAGTAACCCAGATGCTCACCCACCTTGTCGCGAAGTTCATCGAATCCCGTTACGTGCGTAGCCATGAGCACCTCCGGAGAAACTCTACCGTGCAGTCTTCGCGATCTTTTCGAGTTATCACCCTAGAATTGGATGTGTGAAAACGAGGGCGCCCGACGAGCATCACCGCAAAATTAGCGATGGTGGTTTTCGCGCCTCGCTCTTTGGCGTGTCCGATGGTTTAGTGACCAATATTTCACTCATGCTCGGCATTGCGGGTGCGAGTCCGGGTCACAGTGTGGTGCGTCTGGCGGGACTGGCGGGACTGGTCGCGGGCGCGTTCTCCATGGGCAGTGGCGAGTATCTCTCGATGCGCGCTCAAAAGGAACTCTACGAGTACGAAATTAGTGTGGAGCGACAGGCCATCGCGGACTTTCCCGCGGCGGAGCAACGAGAGTTACGCGACCTGTTCGTGTCGCGGGGTATCGAACTCGACCTCGCGGACCGGCTCTCAACGGACTTGATGCGCGATCCGGATTTAGCCCTTCGCACGCACGCGCGCGAAGAACTCGGCGTTGACACCACGGCGACGGGCTCACCCTGGAAGGCGGCGAGCTCTTCCTTTGCCTTCTTCGCACTCGGGGCGTTCATACCCCTCTTTCCTTGGCTGGTAACGAGTTCGGGTAGCGAAATCGTGTGGTCCTTGATCTTGGGTGGGATTGCGACGGTATTGGTCGGGGGTGGCGTGGGCTGGTATACCCGCAGAGGGGTGGTGCGCTGGGCGCTGCGCCAACTACTCATTACCGCCGCGTCGGCGTTTGTAACCTTCAGCATTGGCCATCTCGTAGGCGTGGGTGCCGTCGCCTAGGCGTGAAATCGTACGAGGTGGTCTTCACGTTGCAACGTGAAGCCGAGTGACTCGTAGAGTTTCTTCGCTGGCTGATTGGAGTCATCAACGAACAAAACCACGTCGGCGACACCCTTGCGCCGCAGCGACTCAAGGCCTTGGGTCACCATGACCCGTCCGAGACCTCGGCCCTGAAAGCGCGGGTCGACCGAAATTACGTAAATCTCCCCGAATCGATCCGGGTGAAGTTCGTGCACCTTGGTCCAACACGAAGCGGCGAGGGCGCCTTCGAGTTCGAGAACGAGAAAGCCCGAGGGGTCAAACCATGGTTCGCGTGCCCGTTCGGTTAAATCGTGCAGACTCCACGCTCCTTGTTCGGGATGGTGGGCGAACGCCGCATTGTTTTGCACCAGCCACGCGTCGGCGTCGCGATCAGGCTCAAAATTGCGAAGGACGGCGCCCGCGGGCACGGCCTCAACCGCCACGGGAAGGTGCACCTTTAAGAGTTGCAACATGCGAACCACTTCACCCGACGGCAGGGCCTGGTTCATGGGGCCCCGCGTCCACCACTGCACGACCGGGTGCATCGTCAAGACTTGGGCGAGAAGATTGGCGTTGAATCCACCACCGACCATTTCGAGGGTGGCCTCGTCGTCGCCCATCACTAGGGCGTATTGCGCCAGTTTCCCGTCGTCCTCGCAGAGCCAGTGTTCTCCCGACCAACCGTGAACGACCACACGACGTCGCGCTTCGTCAATTGCCTCGCGACCAAGAGTGGTCTCGAGCCGATTCATCAAATGCAAGACGTCGAGACGTTCTTCGGGCGAGAGCGACTTCGTTAAGCGCCACGTCGCGGTCATAGGGGCACACTACCGGGGGTCGTTGACACGGTCGGCCACCCGCTGCAGTCGACGCAACAGTGTGCCCACGGTACGTTCAGCCGCGACCAGTTCGGTGTAGACCTCGGCGGGCAAGTGATCACCCTCACCTTCCACCAAGGCGGTAATACGTCGCGAAAGGTCGCTCATCGTGGACGAAAGGGTGTTCAATTCAGATTCGAGACTCATCGTGCCTTCGCGCTGTACGGGTCGGTGCTGACCGCGCCTAGCGTAACGGTTTGTGTCTACCCACGCGTTTCGTGATGAATCGGCCGAAGAGCCCTGGCGCGCCATCGTTGCCCGAGGGCACGACGCCGAGGCGTACCTGCAGGGCCAACTGAGCCAAGACGTCAGCGCGCTCGGCGACGACGCGCGCTGGAGCTTGGTACTCGCGCCCGATTCGAGTGTGCTCGCGGCAGTGCTCGTCACTTCAATCGAAGACGGTTTTTCCTTGAGCGTGCCGGGCGAGGTCGCCGACGACGTCATGGGGGCACTGCGGCGCTTCTTGCTTCGCACGAAGTGCGACCTGTCCTGGGGCGACGTCGCCTCAGCACCGTTCACGTCGCCTCGTGAGCGCCTCGACGAGCGCTGGCCGGGAGGGCGTGAGTTTCGCGCACGATTGACGCCTCACAGCTACGGCGCGCGTTTCGTGGAGCGCACCATTTCCTTTGCCAAGGGCTGCTTCACGGGTCAAGAACTCGTCGGGCGTCTCGACGCGCGTGGCGCCAGCGTGCCCTGGCGAGTGATCTATTTTGAGGGTGACAGTTCCGAGCGCGTCGATGAACTTCTCCGTAGTACCGGACCCGCCGGTCCGCACGGCATTACCACGGTGCTCAACACGCTCAACGGGGTACGTGGCATGGGCGTGGCGCATCGAACGTTGCTCGCGCGCGAAGAAGAGCCCGGGATCCTCCTCTCCGCGTTGCCCTAAGGGCCACACACGCCCGACCTAACCTAGCGACAAGGAGGAATCGTGCGTTTTAACGTTGAGAGCCTCTTCATCAAGATCTCTGGGATCACGAGTGAAGAGGACGCTCTCTTTGCGATCGGCCTGGGCGCCAGTGCCGTTGGATTCGATTTTGGCGTTTCGCCTCGCCAGATTTCACCCCAGAGTGCTCAAGAGATTGTTCGTCGTCTTCCCCAGGGGGCGCTTAGCGTGGGATCGTTTCGTAACGAAATGCCCCAGCGCATCGTCGAAATCTCCAACACCATTGGCTTGAG
>NCBD01000173.1 GCA_002255315.1 Actinobacteria bacterium 21-64-8
ATTCACTCCATCACGACGTCGCGACGCGAACTGTTCTACTGGCTGAGCGTAACCACGACCTTCGCACTGGGTACCGCGGTGGGTGACGAAACTGCGGCGACGCTGGGGCTGGGATACTTAAAGAGCGCATTGTTGTTCCTCGCACTCTTCGTCGCGGTGGCGCTCAAATTTGCGATCCGCCGGCGCCAACCGATCGCGAGTTTCTGGTGCACTTACGTACTGACGCGCCCCCTCGGCGCCTCCTTCGCCGACTGGTTGGGTCGGCCAGTCGCGCTCGGAGGAAAGGCGTGGGGACCCGGGACTGTGTCGCTGTTATCGAGTGCCGTGATCGTGGTCTCACTCGCGATACTGGCTTACTACGAGCGACGAAAAAGTGCCCCCGCGCCATTAACCTGAGGGTCATGCCCGCCATTTCCGTCGATAATCCACTCGAGCTCCCGCGTCTCGGCGCCCCCGGCGAGGGAGCGCGCGCTCGACGCGTGAAGTCCATCACCACCGCGCCGCGTGGACTCGAGGGCGAAGGCTTTCCCGTGCGACGGGCCTTTGCCGGCATTGACCTCGCGGACCTTGACCCCTTTATTCACATGGACCAGATGGGAGAAGTGGATTACGGTCCCGGCGAGCCCAAGGGTACGCCGTGGCACCCGCACCGTGGCTTTGAGACCGTGACCTACATGATGGAGGGCACGTTCTTGCACCAAGACTCCATCGGCGGAGGGGGCATGATTGAAAATGGCGCCACGCAGTGGATGACCGCCGGGGCTGGCATCTTGCACATCGAGCGCCCACCGGACGCGCTGATTGACTCCGGCGGGCTGTTTCACGGAATTCAACTCTGGGTCAACCTACCGGCGAAACTGAAAATGACCGCGCCGCGCTATCAAGACATTGGCGCGCAGGCCGTCGCCCTGATCACCAACGAACAAGGTGACGTAATCGTGCGCATTATTGCGGGCTCCCTCGGCGAGTTCGAGGGACCCGGTTCGACTCACACACCGATTACCCTCGTGCACGCGTCGATTCTGCCCGGAGCCCATTTGGTGTTGCCGTGGAATCCCCACTACAACGCCCTCACCTACGTACTCCAGGGCGCGGGGACCGTCGGCCTCGAGCAGAACGCTCTCGGTGAGGGCCAGATGGCCGTGCACGTCGACGGCGACTTCCTCGTGCTGTCAGCCAACGAGACTCAAGATTCGCGCACCAGCGCCTTCGAAGTTCTGATCTTGGGCGGCGAGCCCATTCGCGAGCCGGTCGCGGCGTACGGCCCTTTCGTCATGAACACGCGCGATGAATTACAAACGGCGTTCGAGGACTACCAGGCCGGTCGACTCGGCCAGATCCCGGCGAATCACATCTAGGACGCGCGGTGCACGAGAAACGTGCCCGTCGCGCGAGCGATGAGTTTCGTCGCCTCGTCGAACACACTCGCCTCGGCGTAGGCAATCTGGCGCGTCAAACGAACGACTTCACCGCGCAGGCGATAGGTTGTCTCGCCCCGAGCCGGGCGTACGAGCTCGGTGGTCAACTCAATCGTGGCTTGGGTCCGGTCGCGCCCGACGAGCGCCGCGTTAATCGCGAAGTTCATCGCCGCGTCGAGCACCACCGCGTGCACGCCAGCTTGGACGACCCCATGGGGATTGCACGCGAGCGTCGTGGGCTGCAAGCGACCCTCGACCCAACCGAGATCCTCGCCGTCGACGCCGTAGGAGACAAAGACCGCGCCGAGCGCGCCGAGCAGCGCCATGCCGCCGTCGCCCAGCCAGCGCTCCATGCTCTTTCGCTCGACGACCACGCTCGTGACGATACCGCTCGCGCTCTCCTCTAGGCTTCGCGCGGTGGGACATTGGTCCCGCGAACGAAAGGACGGGCAATGACGACTGCGGTCATCGTCGACGCACTGCGCACCCCCGGCGGCAAGCGCAACGGCAAACTGAGAAATTGGCACGCGGTGGACCTCGCCTCGGAGGCGCTGCGCGCACTCGCCGAGCGCAACCAACTTGACCCCGCCCTCATCGACGACGTCATCATGGGCTGCGTGAGCCAAGTCGGCGAACAGGCCTTTAACGTCGGGCGCAGCGCGGTGCTCGCCGCGGGTTGGCCCGAGTCGGTTCCGGCGACCACCATTGATCGCCAGTGCGGCTCGAGCCAGCAGGCGCTGCACTTCGCCGCCCAGGGCGTGATGTCGGGCGCCTACGACGTCGTCGTCGCGGCGGGAGTCGAAGTTATGACGAGAGTTGCGATGGGTTCGTCCATGGGCCAAGGCGCCGG
>NCBD01000174.1 GCA_002255315.1 Actinobacteria bacterium 21-64-8
CCATGCCCGCGATCACGCGGTCGATAATCGTCGCTCGTTCAAATTCAGCAAAAACGCCAAGCATCTGGACCATCATGCGCCCCGCTGGTGACGTGGTGTCGAAGGGTTCGGTCGCCGAGCGAAAGCCCACGTTCACGCTGTCGAGGGTTTCTAGTATCTCGGCGAGTCCGCGCACGCTACGCGACAGTCGGTCCACGCGGTAAACGAGCAGGAGATCGAACTTTCTGGCCTTCGCGGCGCGCAGCGCGCTGGTGAGTCCCGGACGTTCTAACTTCGCGCCCGACATCTGGTCAGTGAAGGTGGACACCAGTTCCCAGTCCTCTTGGCTCGCGACGTAGTTGCTCAGTTTCTCGGACTGGGCACCGAGGGAGTAGGGCTGGTTGACCTCGTCGGTCGAAATCCGGGTGTAGGTAGCGATGCGCACGGCTCTCTCCTCAATCGCTGTCAGTAGACACAACTTCAAACACAGTGAACGTCCACGTTGCTAGTCAACCATGCGTCGACGCTGTGACATCGGAGGGTTCGATCACGACTCCGATTCGCTGGCCCTGGACGAGCACGGACCCGAGCAGCGTCGCCAGCGCGATTGTCGCGCGAATCTCGTCGGCGTTCGAGAGATCGACGAAGACGGGTGCGTTGATGCACAGCGAAACCGAGGCGTTGTCCTTCGGGGTCGTTGGTCGAGGGGGTTGCACGGGTCGGCCAGGTCCGGGGCCACGAGAACCGGGGTAGTCGACCTTCGGACGGGGGTTCTTGCGTGACGTCACGATTCCACCGCTTCGACATCAAGGAAGTGACGAGGCCGCTCGTCCCAGGGGTCGGCACTACTTCTTCGTTCGATGCAGCGGGCTTCACGGGCCTCGGTTCGCGACTGCATCTTTTCTCGCTGGCCCTGCGACGCGAGCCAGGCATCACCGAGGGTCCGCCACCCGGTCCCGATCCACTTCCACACGCCGACATTGATCGACTGTTCGCTGGGTGCGGTGCCGTGTTGACGCTGTACTTGCCAGGCTTGGCGCTCCGCCCGCAGGAACTTGAAGGTCACCGAGTAGCGCCGCGATTTGGTGAGCCAGTGGCCGCCAAAGCCGAGCGAGTGTGCCCAGGTGCGCAGGCGAGTGAGGTGGCTCAGTGCGCCGAGCCGCCACGCCGTCGTGACCAGACGGGCCAAGTGCGCCGACACGTTACGTGCGTCGAGGTCGTCGAGACTCGTGAGACGCCGGTCGAGGGCGCCCAGATCGTCGGTGGATTTTGTCGCGTACTTGGCGACGTAATTCGCAACGGCGCGCGAACTACGTCGTGACTCACTACTGCTTGACGCGTCACCATCGACCTCGCGGGCGTTGATCACGCGCACATCGAGTTGTCGACCCCACCGGGCGCTTCCGAGTGAGGTACCCGAGAATCCTACGGGCAGCGGGGCCGACACTTTCGAGGCAGCCGTGCGAATGGCCGAGGTCAGAGTCTGCGCGTCGATGAAGTGTGGCACGTCGCTGTCGTCGTCGCGCGGATCAACGCGCAGTATCGCGTGCAGGTGCACGACGCCCCGGCGCTGGAACTCGGCGACCTTGGCGAACGAGAGTCGGACCGACTGGTCCAGTTCTTTCACGTTCATGTCGCAGAGTCGCGCCAGTTCGCGTCGCACGTAGATGGTGGTGCGTCGCCACAGTTCGGGGCAGGTCGCGTTCCACAAGACTGATTGCTCGTAGTCGTAGCAGTCGGGGCAAATCGGGTGACCGAGCACGGGATCGTTGTCGCGGTGGCGGAGGAGGCAACTCGTCGACGTACCGTGTCGACAGGTGCGCGGCCCCTTTGAGGCGTGACAGGCCCGTCCACCACGGGCCGAGTGGACCGCGCCGAAGCTCGGGGCGGTGAACGTGGCGAAGACCATCGGGTGAGTCGACACTGATTCGGGTACGCCCTTGCCACCCGAGAGACCCGAACGCACGAGCATCCTCGCGTCACTCGCGTAGAGGGCAGCGCAACTGGGACAGCGTGTCGCGCGCCGGGTGCCGCACGCCTTCAAGAGCACACCGTCGGGTTCGTCGTTGGTGGAGTACGAGCGCAGTACCACGCCGGTTGCCGTGTCCACGCTCACCGAGTTTCCAATGAGACGGATGGGGTGCGCGCACCAGTCGCACTGTTCACCCTGGCCTTGCAGGTTGGCCAGGGCCGCCGGGTCACTGGCGCGAGCCAGCACCCCGTGCCAGGTCTTCTCGTCGGGTGCACGGGTGACGGTTGGCATCAGTTCCTACTTCCCGAGTCGA
>NCBD01000047.1 GCA_002255315.1 Actinobacteria bacterium 21-64-8
TCGCCGAATCCATGGAGTAACGACCGCCCACCCAATCCCAAAAGCCAAACATGTTCGCCGGGTCAATGCCGAATGCTTCGACCTCGCGCTCGTTGGTCGACACCGCCACGAAGTGACGTGCCACGGCACGCTCGTCGCCAAGATGTTCGACGATCCACGCGCGCGCCGATTGAGCATTCGTCAATGTTTCGAGCGTCGTGAAGGTCTTCGAAGAGATGATGAAGAGCGTCTCGGCCGGCTCGAGATCGCGCAGCGCCTCCACCAAATCGGTGGCATCGACGTTGGACACAAAGCGCATCGTGAGATCACGCTGCGAGTACGCGCGCAGCGCCTCAAAGGCCATCACGGGACCGAGGTCGGACCCGCCGATGCCCACGTTCACGACGTTCTTGATGTCCGCGCCCGTAAAACCTTTCCATTCGCCCGAGCGGACGGCCCGCGCGAAGTGCGTCATTCGTTGCAGGACGGCCTGCACCTCGGCGACGACGTCGACTCCATCAACCATGAGAGTCGCCGTGGGCGCCATACGCAACGCCACGTGCAAGACCGCACGATCTTCCGACACGTTGATGTGCTCACCACGAAACATCGCGTCGCGTCGTTCGCCGACACCGCACTCATTGGCGAGGGCAATTAAGAGTTGCAGCGTTTCGTCGTCAAGGCGATTTTTCGAGTAGTCGAGATAGAGGCCCTCGGCCTGCGCGCGCAGTCGCGTACCTCGCTCGGGGTCGCGAGCAAAGAGTTCGCGCAGATGCACCGGGGTGATCGCGGCGGCGTGGGCGTTGAGCTTGGCCCAGGCGTCGCGTTGGCGTAAGGGAGTGCTCATCGTGGTCCCCGCTTCCACGCGCCACGCCCGCGGTCAGGGCCAATCAGCGTCGGAACCTCGCGCGCACGACCGCGACGCGGGGATTGGGGGGTTCGCGCTCGATTCACCACACCTCTTTTGACCGTTCAATTGTCGCACGTGCGACGTCAGTCACGTTGGCAACGGTAAAGCCGAATTTAGTTTGCAGCGCCTGGAGGGGCGCACTCGCACCAAAGGTCTCCATACCCACGACCGCGCCGCGATCACCAACGTAACGGTGCCAACCGAACGTCGAGGCCTGTTCGACGGCGACACGCGCACGCACGCGTCGTGGCAGCACCGACTCGCGATAGTCAGGTGACTGCCGATCAAAGAGTTCCCAGCACGGCATGCTCACCACGCGCACCGCGAGACCCTCGGCCACCAACTCCTCACGAGCGGCGAGGGCGAGGTGCACTTCTGAGCCCGTGGCGAGCAAGATGACGTCGAGTTCGCGCGCGGGATCATCGACCAGTACGTAGGCACCGTGGCGCAAGAGCGCGGCCGACGCGACCTTCGTGCGATCGAGCGTCGGCACGTTTTGACGCGTTAAGACCAGCGCCGCGGGCTCGTGCTGCAGCGCCGTCACAAAGCGCCAGGTTTCGACGACCTCGTTCGCGTCGGCGGGGCGAAACACGAGCAGTCCCGGCATCGCGCGAAACGAAGCGAGTTGCTCGACGGGCTGGTGCGTGGGGCCGTCTTGGCCCACTCCAATCGAGTCGTGGGTGAAGACGTGCAGCACCGGAATCTCCATTAGAGCCGAAAGACGAATGGCGGCGCGCGCGTAGTCCGAGAAGATGAAAAACGTTGACCAGTACGAGCGAAGCTTGCTCAGCGACATCCCATTGGCGATGGCCGCCGCGGCGTGCTCGCGAACACCAAAGTGAAAGTTCCGCCCGGCGGGCGTCTCGTTTTGCGCGTCGCCCGCACCGTCAAAGGTCAAGCGCGTAAAAGTCGACGGATCAAGGTCCGCCGCCCCGCCCACCATCCAGGGCACGACCTTCGCGACGCAGTTCAACACCTGTCCCGAGGAGGTGCGCGTGGCGAGACCGACCCCGTCGGGCGCGAAGCTCGGCAGGGCCTCCTCCCACGCGTCGGGTAGTTCGCGGCGTTGCTGGCGCGTGAGCTCATCGGCTAGTTCGGGGTACGACGCTTGGTAACGCGAAAAGGTCTCGGTCCACGCCGCGCGCGCCTGCGCGCCGCGTGCGCCGAGGTGATCGTTAAAACATTCGTAGACCGACGACGGTGCGTAGAACTCCTGGTCTTCGGGAAGACCAAAGAAGCGCTTCGTCGAACGAACCCCTTCGCGGCCCAAGGGTTCGCCGTGGGCCTGGCGAGTATCTTCAACCGGCGAGCCGTAGCCAATGTGACTGTGCACGATGATCAGTGTCGGTCGTTCGTGCTCGGCCCGAAAGTTCGTCAGCGCCCCACGAATCGCCGCGAGATCGTTCGCGTCGGGGACGGTGACGACGTGCCAGCCGTAGGCGAGGAAACGATCGGCGACGTCCTCGGTAAAGGTAAGGGAGGTACGGCCCTCGATCGTGATCTGATTGGAGTCATAAATCCAACACAACTTCGAGAGTTTCTGATGAGCGGCAAGGGACGCTGCTTCGGACGCGATTCCTTCCATCATGCAGCCGTCACCCACCAGCGCGTACACGTCGTAGTCAAAGAGCGTGAAACCTTCGCGATTGAAATAGTGGCTTTGCCAGCGCTGGGCGAGCGCCATGCCCACCGACATCGCCGCGCCTTGTCCGAGCGGTCCGGTCGTCGCCTCTACGCCACTGGTCCAGCGATACTCAGGGTGTCCAGGACAACGCGAACCGAGTTCTCGGAAACTCTTCAGGTCGTCGAGCGACACGGCGCCGTCTCGGCCAATCTCATAATCCGAATCGACACTGCGCGTGTGCGAGAGATGCAGCAGTGACCAGAGAAGCGCCGACGCGTGGCCCGCGGAAAGGACGAAGCGATCGCGGTTAGCCCAGATGGGGTCGGCGGGATCGAAGCGAAGAAAGGACTGCCACAGCGTGTAGGCACAGGGCGCGAGGTCCAGGGGCGTGCCTGGATGCCCGGAGTTCGCTCGTTCCACCATGTCAATACAGAGTCCGCGAATCGTGTTGATCGACAGTTCGTCCAAGGTGGTTTCGGTCACGATCACGCTCCGCTTCGTGGGTGGGGGCAACGTCTAGGCGTCATGCTCGGCCTGGCTGACGGTCTCGGTCGTGCAAAAATATTCGCCAACGTCGAGTCGCGCGACGCCAATACGAAAGTCGTTCATGCCGAAGTAGACGTCAAAACGATCGGGCTCATCAAGGTCAACACGCTGATCGATACCCGTGGGAAACACGACGTCCGAGGGGGTTACTTGATGCTGGTTTGACGGCTCTTGCACCAACAAAGGCGTACTCGAGCGATAGAGAATCTTCCGGGGATGGTTCTTCGACAGGACCATGAGCCCCGCACTGTAGTTAAGTCGTGCGACGTCGCCTTCGGGTACCGGTTCTTCGCTCACGCCGTGATATATGAACAGCCAACCGTGACGAGTCATCACCGGAGGAGTGCCGCTACCGATTTTCAGTTCTTCCCACGGTGCCTGTGGCGCGGCGAGTCGATGGTGGGACGTGAAGTTCGTCAGTTGATGGGCGTCGAGTGACGCCAGGGTCATGGAACAGTACGAGATCCAGATACTTTCCCGGTGAAGATCTGGCTCGTAGCCGTCGTCGAGTTCGCTGATCTCTTCGGGCTGCGTGCCCCCAAAGAGCGGGCGATGGAGAATGGCGAGTTCGAGACGCCCCAGAGGATTCGGTATCGCCTGAGGAAATGAAACCGCGTCTTTGTTATCGACGCCGTTGAATTCGATGTCGTCGTGGGGAGCGAACGACGCCAATCCGAGACGCCGCCACGTCAAGAGATCATCCGATATGGCCAGCGCGACGCGGGGACCCACCGGTGAAAACGCCGTGTAGGTCATCACGTACGTACCCAGGCACGCAACGTAGGTCACGCGAGGGTCTTCACACCCTCCCGCCCCGGGACCGCGCAGTTCGTAGGGTGCTTCGGGTTCGAGGGCAATGCCTACTCGTTCTGCGCCACAGGGATCGCCCGACGAGTCAAAGTGAACTTTGAGAATGCCAATGCGCGAGTAGTTGCCGACCGCGACCATTCGCGCGAATAAGTACAACGTACCGTCGGGTGCTCGCGCGGCGGCCGGGTTCAAGATTCCTTCAACCTCGAAGGGACTCGTGGGGTCGGGCTCGATCACGAGATTGAGTCGACGCATCGAGATTTCGCTCACGACGCGTGTGCCGGGGCAACCATCTGTGTTGCGCCATCTCCCAGACAGGCAATGATCGTCTGGATGACTCGCGCGGTCTCACGGGGGTCGCGCACCAAAATTGAGTCGACGCCGACACGCTGAGCGGCGAAGTCATTGCCGCCTTCAAAAATTGCGTCACCGACGAACAACATCTGTGCGATCTCGATCCCGAGGTGGGCGCGCAACTTCTCGATGCCGTAGGCCTTGTCAATACCGGGTTTGGTGACGTCAATGGAACTCGTGCCGCCCATATTGATCGCGAAACCCTGCAGAAGGGTCGTGAGAATCGTGACGATTTTCGTCCTCTTGGCGAAATCTGGATCCCACTGACCCTTGGCGCTGAGCGGTGCCTCTTGACCGAGCGCCGAGAGCGTGACTTGACTCCCTCGATCTTCGATCACGTCGCCCCAGACCTTGGCGACTTTGACGCCCGACTCCTCGAGCGCCCGGGTGAGGGCGGTGACAATTGTCGTTCGCTCGCTGCGGGTGAGATCTTCGGAATAATCCATGACCCACTCGTCGTCGAAGTGGAAGAACTTCGTGCCGCACGTGGGTAAAAGGAAGAGGTTTTCTAGACGACAGTCGTGAGTGAGCGACGTCAATAGTTGGGTCTCAAACTGCGTCCAGCTCCCACCCGAAATGACGGCCACGCGCGTCACGGTCAACAACAACCGCAACAAGTGCGCTATCTCTGAGCTCAGTGGCGACTTGCTCGCGGCGAGCGTTCCGTCCAAATCGAAGACCACTAACTGTTTCATGAACGCTCTCTGTTCGGTTCGACCAGGCGCCTGAATACGTTCGTTACTGAAACGTGACGTCGTTTTTCACCTTAACGGGACCTTTCCGTGGGCCAACCACTCGCGCTTCGACCGCCGACGCCGCATCGTCCGACTCCTCACGCACGTCCAAAATCATCTTGGAGGCGCACGATGTCATCTTCACCAAAGTACGTGCCGGTCTGCACTTCTATAAAACGTACGGGCTGCTCGCCATGATTTTCACAACGGTGTGCTTGACCGAGGGCGATGTCGACGCTTTGACCTGGTTCGAGTTCGTAGCTCACGCCGTCTACGATCGCGCTCGCGTGCCCACTGATGACGAACCAGTGCTCCGAACGTCGTTGGTGTGTTTGATAGCTCAATCGCTTGCCGGGCGCCACCACAATCTCTTTCACCTTGTAATCACTCGACTTGTCGTCGAGGACGGTGTAACTACCCCACGGCCGTTCATCGTGCTCACGGCCCTCGTCGTCATCAGAAGTCATTACGATCTCACCTGCACTTTCGCACCGCCATTCTGGCCAGCCTCCCACGATTCAGGTGTAACGCTGACAGCGAACTCACTCGCAAGACTCCCGACGTAGGGACGCCGTCTTCGCCTTGCCCCACCACGCGCCGACCTCAGGCCATTCACTGATTCATCGCTTCACTCGTCGTCGGCAAGATGGTCGGCGACGAAGTGGGCGTGTCGCGTTGCTCAGCGTTCGCTGCACCCGACTTGAGTAGTTGACGCCGCGCGCGTGACGTCGAACGCAGACGAAGAATCCGTTGGGCGTGGCGCTCTTCTTCCAAGAGTTTCTGACGTGCCTCGAGCAAATGAAAGACAGTCAAAAGTCCGACCAGCTCACGGTCATGGCTTCGAGAGACGACCAACACGACTCCCGTGGCCGTACTCGCCATTCGATCAGCCACCGAACGAAGAATCTCGTCTTCGTAGGCAACGACGCGCGGCGCGACCATCACCGACGACGCGACGCACGCGCGATCGCCACGATGTGCCAGCGCGACCGACCACGGAAGGACCCCTACTAACTCGCCCCCATCGATAACGGGATAGAGGCGTTGGCGACGCGCCGGGGTTCCGTCCGTGAGCGCGCGGCAGAGGACTGAGACCGATTGCTCGGGTGCGACGTCAAAAATCTCTGTGGTCATCACGTCACGCACAAACGTCGCTTCAAGGGGATCAACGGCGTATTCGCGCATCACGTGGAAACCTCGTCGCGCGACCTTCTCGGTGAGAATTGATCGTTTGAGTACCAGCACGCTCACCAAGTGCGCGAGTGTCGCCACAATTAAAAGTGCCAGCAAATCATTTTGGTCGTGGGTGAGTTCCAGCGCGAAGACGATTGCCGTGAAGGGTGAGCGCGTGACGCCACTGAGCGCGCCGGCCATACCAATGATGGCCCACGTGCCGGGCGACGATCCGGTCATCACGTGACCCATGACACCACCGAGCGCGGCGCCCATCATCAAGATGGGCGCCAAGATGCCCCCACTCGTCCCCGAACCGAGGCCACCCGCCCAGATCACCAACTTGACGACGAATAACAACGCCAACGCCCCCACCCCAAGGCGTCCCATCAGTTCCAGGTGAATCGTGTCGTAGCCCACACCGAGGGCCCGAGAATCGACGAGGCCACCGACACCAATGATCAATCCGCCCAACACGGGCCACCACATCCAGTGAACGCGCCGTCCGAAGCGTTTGAACAGGTCTTCCGCTCCGTATACCGCTTGGGTGAGCAGCCACGCGGCGAGGCCACAGGCGATACCCACGAGTGCGACACCCAATAACGCCACTCCGGCCAGCGGGGCGTGCACGGCCACGGGAAAGAGCGGTTGGGGCGAGACGAGATGCGCGTGCGCCATGACGATGCGAATCCCGTCGGCGGTCGCGGCCGCGAGTCCAATAAGCACCATGGAACGTGGTCGAAGTTCAAACGCCAGAAGTTCGACGCCAAACAGCGTCGCCGCGACGGGCGTACCAAAGACCGCGCTCATCCCCGCTGCCGAACCCGCGACGAGCAGCGCGCGACGCTGAGCGGCGGTGAGGTGAAAGAGCTGACCCACAATCGATCCCACCGCTCCCCCGGTCAAAATGATGGGCCCCTCGGCGCCAAAGGGGCCACCAGAACCAATGCTGATCGCGCTCGAAATCGGCTTCAAGAGAGCTAATCGGGGTTGCACCTTGCTGCCGTGAATCAGAATGCGCTCCATCGCTTCGGGAATACCGTGCCCGCGAATCTGCTCAGATCCAAAGCGAGCCATCAACCCGACGAGGAGACCGCCGGCCATTGGTATCACCACGGCGAAGAGGCCCAAGTGATTCCCGTACGGTGACACGAGTCGCACGCCCACGCGATGAAAGTAAAAAAGATTGGTGAACAAACCAATGAGGTCAAGCAGCGCGAGCGCGATACCCGCGCCCAGCGCTCCGATGATCAAGGCGAGCGGCACCAATTTCAACAACTTGATCGACGCCGTAAAATCACCGAGTGAAT
>NCBD01000048.1 GCA_002255315.1 Actinobacteria bacterium 21-64-8
GATCCCCGCCGAGGCGGTGTTCGGTGCACCCCAGCGCGATTCGAGTCGTTTGGTCACGATGGGGTCAATGTCAAAGTGCACGGCGCGAATCGAATACGAGTTCAAGGTGTTGCAGTAGAGCAGCGCGCGTTCGGTCGCCAGGTCGTAACTGTCGACAAAAACCACGACGCGGTTCATCTTGATGTTGATTGACGACTTCGCGCTGTTCGCCTCAAAGGCACGTTCTTCGCGGAGGTACTGCTTGTTAAATCGCAGCAGCGCCAGGTACATCAAGGGACCCACGATCACCACGACCCACGCGCCCTCGGTGAACTTGACGATGGCAAAGACCAAAACCACGAGCGCCGTCACCGTCGCCGACAGCGCGTTCAGGGCCACTTTCAAACGCCAGCGACCCTCGCGGTCGCGTCGGTGTTTGGCGACCATCCCGAGTCCCGCCAAGGTAAAGCCCGTGAAGACACCAATGGCGTAGAGCGCGATCAGTGCGTTGACCTTTGCGTTAAAGGCCACGATCAAAACGATGGAGACGATACCGAGCACGATGATGCCGTTGCTAAAGGCCAGACGGTGGCCCCGTTTAGTCAGTTGGCGCGGCAGGTACTTGTCCGTCGCCACGTAGTTAGCGAGAAATGGAAACCCGTTAAAGGACGTGTTACCACCGGTGTAGAGAATGAGAAGCGTCGCGAGTTGAACCAGGTAGAAAACGACGTGGCCGACGCCGTGCGCGCCAAAGACATCGAGTACCTCTTGGGAGACGACGGTCGGCGACCCGGCCGCGTAGGGCAGCGCGTGCGTCCACGCGGCGAGCAGTGTCGTACCCATGAGTAAAAACGCGAGCACGCTCGACATCACGACGAGCGTGACGCGAGCGTTTTTCGACTCGGGGCGACGAAAACTCGCGACGCCATTCGAGATTGCTTCGAGGCCGGTGAGCGACGAGCCACCGTTCGCGTAGGCACGCAGCAGCGTCAAAAAGGCCAGACCCATCAAGAGACCGTGGCCCTGGGTGCCGAGGTGGTTACCGACTAGGGGGTGACCGGCGAGTTGGGTCACGTGATGCAGCGAGCCCGTGAGTTTTTTGGCAACGCCCAAAATAATCGTGAACCCCAGCATCACGACGTAGAAGTAGGTCGGCACCGCGAAGTACGAGCCCGCCTCACGCAGACCGCGCAGGTTGCCAAATATCAAGACCACCACGACGGCGAGGGTGATCACCAACGTGTAGGGCTGGAGTTTGGGGACGGCACTCGTGAGGGCGGCGGTACCCGCCGAACACTGCACGGCGACGGTAACGGTGTAATCAATTAAGAGCGCTACCGCCGCAATTTGAGCGATCTTGGGACCGAAGTTGTCTCGCGCCACCACGTAGGAACCACCCGCCGTCGTGTAGTACTTGATGACGTCGAGGTAGGACATCGTGACCAAGAACAGCACGCCCAAAATCACGAACATGATCGGCACCACGAGCGCGAAGGCCGCCAAACCAATCGCGGGCGTCATCTGGGTGAGAATCTCTTCGGCACCGTACGCGGAGGAAGAAATACAGTCCGGCGCCAAGACGCCAAGGGCGATACCGCGATTCAGTCGCTCTCCACTCAGTTGCTCAGTGACGAGGGGCCGACCGAGGAGAATTCGCTTCAGTCGATAGTCCCAACTCTCGGGATAGACCTTGGCAATATTGGCGTGCGAGGTCAGTACGCGCGAGGGACCAGAAAGCGGCTTTTCGGCGTCAGACACTTAAGTGATACTAAGTCGCTTCGAGGTGGCGCTGGCGCGACGCACGGCGCCTGACTTGCACCTATTTCCCGGTCTGTGGTCTGATGACCACGTGCATATCATCGTGGTGGGCTGTGGTCGGGTGGGTTCTGAGTTGGCCACGCAGCTCTCCCTCGAGGGCCACTCCGTCGTCGTGATTGACAAGAACCGTGACGCCTTTCGCCGCTTACGGCACTTTCGTGGCAAGACCATTATCGGATCGGGCTTTGATCGTGACGTCCTCTTTCAGGCCGAGGCCTCGCGGTCCGATGCGCTCGCCGCGGTCACGAGCGGTGATAACACCAACATTCTTTGTGCGCGCATTGCGCGTGATCATTACAACATCAAAAATGTGGTCGCGCGCATCTACGACCCTCAGCGCGCCGACATCTATATGAAACTGGGCATCCCGACGGTGGCGACCTCGTTGTGGACGACCCAGCAGGTCAAACGTTGGATGCTGCCCTCGGAGGACTCCCTCGAATGGACCGACGGCGCCGGCACCATGCACCTGGTTGAGCGCATCGTGCCCGATCACCTCGCGGGCCAGCCGCTGACGGCTTTTAACGTCAGCGACCGTGTGCGGGTAGTGGGCCTCGTGCGCGCGGGCAGTGGTCGCGTCAACCTAGAGGGTCTCTTCGCCCAAGAAGACGACCTCCTCGAGTTCATGGTCACCGCCGATGGTCTCGATGAACTCCACGAGTTTCTCACGGTGAGTGCGCCGTGAAGATTGTGATCGCCGGGGGTGGTTCGGTCGGAACCTCCATTGCCCTCGACCTCCTCGACCGCAATCACGACGTCACGCTGCTCGAACAAGTCTCGGCGACTGCGGAGAAGTTAAAGACGCTGCTGCCGGGGGTGACCGTGATGGCGGCGGACGCCTGCGAATACTCGAGTCTCTCCGCGGCCGACGTACGCAGCGCCGACGTCGTGATCGCCGCGACCGGTGACGACGAAGACAACCTCGTCGTCAGCTGGCTCTCCAAGCAAGAGTTTGGGGTGCCCCGCGTCATCAGTCGTATTAACAACGCGAGAAATGAGTGGCTCTTCAACGAAAGTTGGGGCGTCGACGTCTCGGTGTCCACACCCGCGTTGATCACGTCACTCGTCGACGAGGCCGTCGAGGTCGGCGCGATCATCAAACTAATGAAGTTGGCGCACGGACGTATGCGCCTCATTGAGATCACCCTCGCCGCGAGCGCGCCGGCCGTGGTCGAGAACCTCACGCTCGCCGAGCTCAACCTGCCCGACACCGTGCGCGTCGTCGCGATCGTTCGCGGCGATCAACCCATACAACCCGCTTCCACGACGCACTTCCTCGAGCTCGACCACGTCATCTTGATCGCGCGCGAAAACGCCACCCAGGACTGCGCGTCGGCATTCATTGGTTAAGCAGCACCGAGTTTTTTTATACGCGCGGGCCTAGCATGGAACTGTGAAAGCGGCGTTTTTTGATCTCGATAAAACGGTCATCGCCAAATCCTCGATGGTCGCGCTTGGACCCGAACTTCACGCCCGCGGCCTTCTTCAGCGGCGAACCATGTACCGAGCGGCCTTTGGCCACTTGATGTTTCAGCGCTTCGGCGCCGACGAAGCACGCATGCACAAGATTCGCGAGTCGGTCCTCAAAATCACCAAGGGGTGGGATCGAAACGCCGTGCGCACGATGGTCGACGAAACGATCAACGAGGTCATTGAACCCCTCATTTACGGCGAGGCGCTCGACCTCATCGATCACCACCGCGAACTTGGCCACGAGGTGTGGGTCGTCTCGTCGGCGCCCGAAGAAATCGTCCAACCCTTCGCTGACCTGCTCGGACTCGACGGCGCAATCTCCTCGCGCGCCCAAGTCGACGATGAAGGCAGGTTCACTGGCGTCATGGACTTCTTCAACCAGGGCGAGAATAAGGCCATCGCGATGCGCGAACTCGCCGCGCAACGCGGCATCGACCTCACCGAGTCCTACGCCTACTCTGACTCTGAGACCGACGCGCCGATGCTGCACGCCGTGGGTCACGCCTACGCGGTCAACCCCGACCGGGCGTTGGCGAGGTTGGCTCAGGAAAATCAGTGGCCCCAACTGAGCTTTACCCACGCGGTCACCGCGAAGTCACGCTCTCGATCGCACACGCCCTTCGTGGTGAGTGCGTTGGTCTTGAGTGTCGCGGCCTTTTTTGGACGCGCGCGCTTTTCGCGAAACTAGAGCGTCAAAAGGTCGCGCGCACCCGTATCCGACGAGGGGTGACGCAACTTACTCATCGCGCGCGCTTCAATTTGGCGAATGCGTTCGCGCGTCAAGTTCATCTCGGCGCCGACGTCTTCGAGGGTGCGGATCTCGCCCGCGCCGTCGAGGCCAAAACGCATGCGCAGAATCTTCTGCTCGCGCTCGTCGAGGGGTTGGAGCAACTTCTCGATCGCGGCGGGCATCATCTTGACCGCGGCCACGTCAAAGGGCGACTCGGCCGAGCGGTCTTCTACGACGTCACCGAGTTCGGCGTCACCGTCTTCACGAAGCGGCTCAGACAGCGAAATGGGCTCGGAGCGAAAGCGCAGCGCCTCAATCAGCTTGTCTTCGGGCATCTCGCACTCGTCACAGAGTTCTTTGATCGTTGGGGGACGGCCGAACTTCAGCTCCAAACGCGACTGCGCCTTTTGCACGCGCGCGAGCGTGTCACCCGCGTGCACGGGCAGACGAATAGTGCGCCCGGTGTTGGCAATACCACGGGTGATGGCTTGACGAATCCACCACGTGGCGTAGGTAGAGAACTTAAAGCCCTTGCGCCAGTCGAACTTCTCGACCGCGTGCATCAATCCGAGGTTGCCCTCTTGAATAAGGTCCAGTAGCGGCAGACCCGAGGCCTGATACTTCTTTGCGATCGAGACCACCAAGCGCAGGTTCGACTGCACGAAGTCGCGTTCGGCCTGCTCACCTCGGTGCGCGGCGCGCTTTAAAGTCGCCTTCTTACTCGGCGTGAGTTTAATTTTCTTGTCGAGTTCGGCGGCGTCGAGTTCGGCCTTCGCCTCGCGACCCTCTTCGATCGTCTGGGCGAGGTGAACTTCGTCGTCCTTGGTCAAAAGGGTGTACTGACCAATGTCCGAAAGATAGAGGCGTACGAGGTCCTCGTCGTCGCGATCAATACGGTCTTTTGCCATGGTGCCCCTTTAGCTACGTCGCCGTTTCCTCCGGCACCAGTAGTTATACGGAGGAGTGCAACCTAATCGCCTAAGCCGAGCGATTCCGCCATTCCACTGGTGTCCAGCGCGTCGGCGAGACGGCGAGCCCGACCCTGCCACCCTTCGTCAACGTGGGGCGCCGAGCGCTGCATCGCGTCTTGGACGCGGTGCATCACCGCCACCGTCGCGTCGGCCGTGACGTTCAAGAGTTCGGCCCACGCCTCGTGGCGTATCAGCGCCTGAGCGTCACGGACACTCACGAGGAGCCGAGGTCCCACGACGACCGCGACGGCGTACAGCGACATCGTTCCCGTGGCGTCCGCCTTCGCGCTCGCCAGCACCTCGTCGAGCGGCGCGACGTGCCCCGCAGGCACGTCACCTAGGGCCTCACGCCACGCGAGCGCCACCTCACCAAAGTGACGCGCGCCCTCGTAGGCACACACCGCGTAGGTGTCGTTCGTAAAGCTCGGCGCGCACTCGCCCCAGTGCCGATAGAGCGCGTGCACGCAGGAACTCAGATACGTCGCGACTGCTCGCTCGTCCACGGTCACGAGACGTCGGGTCGAAAGCTATTGGTGATGGGCATACGTCGATCGCGCCCAAAGGCCTTCTTCGAGATTCGCACCCCGGGAGGCAGTTGGCGACGTTTGTATTCGGAGTGGTCCACGAGGCGCGTGATGCGCAACACCAAATCCGAACTATGGCCCAAGGCGATCATTTCCTCCGCCGTGGCGTCGTCTTCGACGTAGAGCTCGAGTAACGGGTCGAGTTCGTCGTAGGGCGGTAGCGACTGGTCGTCGCGCTGATCAAGTCGCAACTCGGCCGACGGTGCCTTTTCGAGGACGCTCGCAGCGATGGGTTCAGGATCACCGAGACGTCGGGCGAGTTCATTTCGATAACGACAGAGTTGATACACGAGCGTCTTGGGAACATCTTTAATGACGGCGAAGCCCCCGGCCGAGTCACCGTAAATGGTGTAGTACCCCGTAGCGAGTTCTGACTTATTCCCGGTCGTCAACACGATGGCGCCGGTCGCGTTCGACACCGCCATCCACAAAAGGCCACGCACGCGAGATTGCAAATTCTCGTCCGTCACCCCTCGCGGCGCCCCTTCGAGCACGTCGCTCAACATCTCGATGAGCGCGGCGTGCGCCGGCTCAATCGCTATGACGCTGAGTTCAATATCGAGTCGATTCGCGAGGTCGCGTGCGTCATCGAGCGAGTGGTCCGAGGAATAGCGACTCGGCAGCGCCAATCCCCTGACCGCCCGGGCGCCCACCGCGTCGACGGCAATCGTGGCGACGAGCGAAGAGTCCACGCCACCCGAAAGTCCCAATATTGCTGAGCGGAAGCCGTTTTTTCGCAAGTAGTCGCGCGTGCCCATGACGAGCGCTTCGTAGATCTCTTCGACTTCGTCGAGCGGCTCACTGACGTGGTTTACCGTCGCCGCGCGCACGCGACGCTCGTCGCGAGGGTAGTTCGCGGTGAGCTTGACGCCGACCGTCCCCTCACGCACGTCAAGGTCGCAGACCAATAACTCTTCGCTGAAGGCGCTGGCGCGCGCGATGACGTCGCCGCTGGCGTCGACGACCACACTTTGGCCATCAAAGACGAGCTCGTCTTGGCCGCCGACCAGATTGACGTAGGCAATGGGACAGTTTGTCTCGCGTGCGCGCACCCGCAACATCGCTTCGCGCTCTTCTCTTCGACCCCTCGCGTAGGGCGAGGCGTTGGCGACGACGAGCATGGTCGCACCCTGGGCCGCGAGTTCGGCGGCTGGACCGCGGTCCATCCACACGTCTTCGCAGATCAACAGTCCCACGGAGACTCCGTTTATCTGTACGACCGTGTGCGCGCCCACGCCCGGCTGAAAGTAGCGGCGCTCGTCGAAGACGTCGTAGTTCGGCAAGAGACGCTTGGTCGCCACGGCCACGACCTCGCCGTCGCCGAGGGCCACGAGGGCGTTGGCGATACGAAGACGCGACGAGCCCGGCTCCACACCCGTCAGGTCTCGTCCGTCACTCGGGGGGGCCAGTTGCGTGTCATAGTCGCCTTCAACGAGGGCCGCACCCACGAGCATGGGCGCCATATTTCGTTCCAGGGCGAGTTCGGCCAGCGCGAAGGCACTCGACTCAATGAAACCCTCTTTCAGTAACAGGTCTTCGGGGGGATAACCCATGAGTGAAAGTTCCGGCGTCACCAGGAGATCAGCACCCGACGCACTGGCTTGGGCGCGAAAACGACTGAGCGTTTCCAGGTTTTGTGTCAGGCCACCGACCACCGCGTTCATCTGCGCCAGGGCGAGACGAATGGTGGCCACACGTCGAGCCTACCGGGGTCAACCCAACTTTCTCTAGGGCCAAACGTTTTACACGGGGTTAACAGAACTCAGGGGTAGTTCGGGACTTCGTCAGCCAAACTAGAGGTGGTCGCGAAGGGTCGCGTCGCCTTTTTCTGTAAA
>NCBD01000175.1 GCA_002255315.1 Actinobacteria bacterium 21-64-8
ACCGGCGGCGCTGTCACCGTCACCACTGCTTCGCTCATATCGCCTCGCTTGACCATATATATAGGCGTTTCCGCGCTCTGTGGAAGGCTGAGGGGAAGAATAGCGAATATTGGGAGCCTTTGACGTCATTTTCTTCGAATCGCGACGGTAGCTCGGCCCCCCAGTCACGTAACGATCTATCGCTATCGCGTGCTCAGCGCGCCGAGAGATTCACTCGCGAGAGGGTCCGGCCCAAGGTTTGAGCCCCGTGCGCGAAGGCGCCACTCGTTACGCTGATGGTGACCTTGGGGCCAAAGGTGTGCAGCGCCACAAGGTCAGCGCGCAAGGTACGAGCGACGAGTCGCACCCAGCGAGAGGCAACGACTCGGCGGACGTTCGCGTTCGCGCCCGCGTTCGAGTGCCCCACGACGCGCACCGCGCGATAGCCGTTCAGCGTGATTACGGTGGCGAAGTTCCTCAACTGCGTCTTTTCGCTGGCGCTGAGCGTGACCGAGTGGGCGTTGTGACTGACGAACACGTGCGAGATCGTCGCCGGCTTAGAGCGCGGGAGGGTGACCGGAGCACTCAAGACCGGCGCACCGCGGACGCCATCGCTGAAGAGCACCTGGACTTGGAACTGGTAGGTCACGCCCGGCACGAGTCCCACGATGAGACAGGTGGTCGTGTGGTTCGCAACGCAGGCGTAGAGACCGACCGTGGTGGAGACGAGGTATCTGCTCGCCGCTAACGTGCCCGTGACGTTGGGCGACTGGGTGGGAACACTCCACGAGATCAGAACGCCGCGCGTGCCAGAAGTCACCTTCACGTTCTCGGGCTGGCTGGTCGTCACCAGTGGAGTCGCCACCTGGCCAATCGGTGAGACCGGCGAATTACCGGCCACGTTGGTGGCTACGGCAGTGAAGGTGTAGGGCGTGCCGTTCACGAGGTTCGTCACTTCACAGCTCGTCGCCGGCAACGTCACGACACAGGTCGCGCCACCGGGACTCGCGGTCACGGTGTAACTCGTAATCGCGGAGCCACCGTCACTCGCGGGCGCACTCACCGACACGAGTACCGACGAATTCGCGGACGACACGACACTCAGACTTGGCGCGCTCGGGACCAGCGCGGCGACGATTTGAGCACTCGGTGGACTCGCCGCGCCCGCGCCCGCCGCGTTGCGCGCGACCACGGCGAAGGTGTACGACGTTCCAATCGCCAGGTTCGTGAAGGTGCAACTCGTGCTCGTCGTCGTGCACTGCTCGCCCCCGGGCGAGGCCGTTGCGAGATAGGACGTAATCGGCGAGCCGCCGTCGTTACTCGGCGCGTTCCAGGTCACCTTCAGTGAACCCGCGCTGTAGGCGGCCACGACGTTCGTCACCGGACCCGGCGTCGTGACCGTATAGCCCCCTCCACCGCTCGAAGGCGGTGTGACGCTCGGTGGAACGACCAAGAAGACCGTGCCAAAGAGGCTGCTCTCTAGTGACGTCGGTGACGACGTTGGAGTCAGGTGCACGTCGTAGCAACCTGCGGGCGAGGTGGCCACTGGCGCCGGCGACACCGACTCCAAACGACCCGTCGTCGCGTTGTACCACTCCACGCTGCCCCCCGCGACGCCACAGACCGTGATGTCAATAGCGGAGAAGCTCGAACCGGGCGTGACGCGAACGTCATAGGCCGTCGTGCCACTGACCGACGACACGACGGAACTCAAAGGATTGGAACTGTACGACGAGACGATGACTTGGCCCTGGCCAGTCGCGACGGCCTTGATGTAGTCCGACGTGCCAACGGTGCCGACGGTCGCCTGTGAAGTACCGCTACTGGTCGATGAGGTCGTCCCTGACGATGAACTCGTCGAACTTGCTTGAATTGCGAGCACCTCATTTGAGGTCGTCGCACCAATCGACGTACCGCCATTGAAGGCAGTCACTACGAATCTGTACGCGTGACCAATCACAAGACCGGTCGCGGTGTAGGACGTCGCACTCGATGATTCGGTCACCGGCGTTCCAAGTAAGTTCAGCGTGTCATCCAAGACAGTGACGGTGTAGGACGTGAAGGTCACCGAAGGGGCGCTCCACTTCACTTCGATGGCACCCGTAGACGAATTGGTGACTGCAGAAACCGACTGTGGCGAACTTGAACTCTGATTCGAGGTGACCGCCGCGGTCGGGGCACTGGTCGCCGAGACGCTGCTCGTCGAGTTCGTCGCGGTGATTACGACGGTGATGGCGGCCCCGAGATCACTGCT
>NCBD01000176.1 GCA_002255315.1 Actinobacteria bacterium 21-64-8
ACGAGCGACAGTTTGGCCCATTCTGTAGGTGAATGCCCGTCTTCACTATCTTCTTGAAGCATGATCAGAGTCCGGATGACGGCCAACGATCCTGACCCCGTCGGCATGTGACGCCTTGGCTGTCGCGGTACGGCGAAAGTACGTCGCTGGCGGAGACGAAGTCCAGTACCGCGAACGTCGTAGTTTCCTTGGTCATCCGCCCAAGACCATCCGGCTTCAACGAGAGCCCTTCCGAGAGCCTCTGGAATGTATGTGGCAATAATTAGTGGGTGCCCGAGTTTCTCGAGATTTCGACGAGCACGCTCGAGGTCTGGAATCTCGTTCTGATACGGAGCCCGTTGCCTCCTCTCAACTGCAAAGCGTACCGATGCTTCACCGAGAGCGATCTCCACCTGTAGGGCGACGCATTCAATGACCAGCAACGCCCGCTGACGCGTCACTGAGCGTGATGATGAGTTAGTGCACCGTTGGTGGTTGCGTTGTCGCTGGTGGCGATGACAGGGTGGGGTGTCCAAGAAAAGACAAGGACCCCTTCGCCCATCTTTTGCGTGAGTGCGAAGGGGTCCTCTGAGATGCCCGGAGACACCGATGCTCATCGTAGTGAACGACCCCACCCATGTCGAGCGCGAGTTGCTCGCGGGACGACTTTCCTGCCCGCGCTGCGATGGCGAACTGCGTCCCTGGGGACACGCGCGAACACGCGTGCTGCGCGCCGCAACCAACAACGAGGAGCTTCGCCCTCGCCGAGCTCGCTGTTTGAAATGCCATATGACATCGGTGTTGTTGGCCGATATCTGTCTGTGTCGCCGGGTCGACGAGGCGGCGGTGATTGGCCGGGCCCTCTTGGAAAAGACTGCGGGGGTCGGTCACCGCACGATCGCCATCCGGTTGGGCCGACCGAAGGAGACCGTGCGCGGTTGGCTGCGGAGATTCTCCTCGCGCTTAGAGCTGTTACAGGAGCACTTTCGCCGCTGGGCCTTCGCGCTCGATCCTCGTCTGGAGACGATCCCTCCCCAGGGCTCTGGCTTCGCGGACTTGGCCGAGGTGATTGGTCTGGCGACGAGGTCCGCCAGCCTCTTGCTCGGGCCCCGGCCGGTCTGGTCCTGGGCCAGTGCGATGACTGGTGGCGCGCTGCTTTCCAACACGAGCTCACCCTTCCCAACGCCGCGCTGAGCGACGAACCTGGTTTTGGCACCGCTCGGTGTCCGAAACCAGGAGGAGAACGTGGCCCATCACCCCGAAGAACAGCAACGAAAGCGAGCCGAGGACATCGCGCTCTTTCGCTACGCGCTCGTGCGCGAGGCCTCCGACGCCACGCTCTCAAAGAAAGAACGTGGCCGCATCGTGCGAGAACTCGCCGAGGTCACCCACCATGGACCCGACGGCACACCCGTCACCGTTTCTCGTCCGACGATCGACCGGTGGATCCGCGCCTATCGGGCCGGTGGCTTTTCGGCGCTGACGCCGAGCGCGCGGCGCGTCGAGCCGCGCACGCCAGCGGGACTGTTAACGCTCGCCTGCGATCTGCGCCGCGAGGACCCCGCTCGCACCGCTGCTCACATCGCCGAGATGATCAGAGTCAGCCACGAGTGGTCGCCTCACCCGCGCACCCTGCAGCGTCACTTCGCCGCCCTGGGGCTCACCCGCGCGCAACTCAGTGCGAGCAACGTCGCCTTCGGACGCTTCGAAGCCACGCACCCCAACGAGCTGTGGGTCGGTGACGCGCTGCACGGACCGATCGTCGGGGGCAAGAAGGCAATCCTGTTCTGCTTCCTCGACGACCACTCGCGCCTGGTCACCGGACACCGCTGGACCTACGCCGAAGACACCCTCTCGGCCGAGAGCGCCCTACGTCGAGGGATCTTGTCACGGGGTCTGCCGGGCACGGCTTATCTCGATAACGGGAGTTCCTTTGTCTCCAAGCAGCTCCTGCGCGCGCTTGGCGTCCTGGGTGTGCGACTGGTGCACTCGCGGCCGGGTAAACCCCAGGGTCGGGGCAAGATCGAGCGCTTCTTTCGCACCGTGCGCGATCAGTTCCTCGTCGAGGCCGCGCACTCGGAGATTGCCAGCCTCGAGGTGCTCGAGGCGCGCTTCGTCGCCTGGGTCGAGCAGGTCTATCACGCTCGGGTGCATTCCGAGACGAACGAGACGCCCATGGACCGCTTCAGTGTGCTCGGTGCGCCCCAGATTCCATCGATGGCGCTCGTGCGCGAGGCGTTCCTCTTTGGCAACCACTACGAGGTCGACCAGGCTCTCATTACCCGGCGCGTCGAGCTCGTCTTTGATCCCTTTGATCTCGAACGCATCACCGTGCGCTACCACGACACCGACTTCGGGCTTGCGGTGCCCCACAAGATCGGCCGCCACGTGCACCCGATGGCCAAGGTCGCTCCTCCGGCGGGTCCACCGACCGGAATCGACTACCTGGGGCTCATCGAGGCCCGACACCGTGGTGCCGTTGGTTCACCGATCGGCTACGCGCAGATGGAGCACGCACCATCAACCCCGACCGAGTCAACTACCCAGAACGGAGAACCCCAATGAGCATCGAACAGATTCGTTCGCACTTCGGCTTCACCAAGATGCCCTTTTCCAAGGACCTGGCCCCCTCGATGCTGCACCGCCACCGCGGTCACCAGGAGGCGGTGGCGCGGATCTCCTTTCTCGTCCAAGAACAGGCGATCGGGGTGCTGACCGGTGAGGTGGGTTCGGGAAAGACGGTCGCCGCCCGAGCGGCAATCTCCGAACTAGAGCCGAGCCGCTACAGCGTCATCTACCTGGCGAACCCCGCAGTCGGCGCCCGGGGCCTCTACGCCGAGATCGTCTCACGACTCGGGGGCGAACCCCGCTTCTTCAAGTCCGCCCTCATTAGCCAGGCGAGCGAGCTGCTCGCCAAGGAGGTGGCTGAACGAGGACGACGGGTCGTGGTGATCGTTGACGAGAGCCACCTGCTCGACGCGGGTCAGCTCGAAGAACTACGCCTGCTCACCAACGCCGAGATGGACAGCGCCTCGCCGTTCGCCCTCTTGCTGTTGGGCCAGCCGAGCCTGCGGGCGCGACTGCGCCTCGGGAGCTTCGCGGCACTCGATCAGCGCGTGACCCTGCGCTACGCCCTGCCACCGATGAGCGCGGAAGAGACCTCGAGCTACGTGAGCCACCACCTCGCGCTCTGCGGCCGCTCCGACACGCTCTTTTCCGACGACGCCCTCTCGGCCGTCCACCAGGCCGGCCGGGGCCTTCCCCGGGCGGTGAACAACCTCGCTCGCCAGGCTCTCGTCGCCGCCTACGCGAACCGCAGCGCGATCGTCGATGAGAAGGCGGCACGCCAGGCCGTCACCGAGGTGGACGCTGAGTGAGATGACGACGAGAGGGTCGCGTCCTCACTGTTGATGTCGCTGGGCGACAACGTGATCACGCGAGGTCATCAGCGAGAGTGTCTGCGCCGTCATCATTTTGTCTGGCTGACAACAGGAGGGATTGAGTTGGGCCGACGGCTGGACGCGCGTGCAACGTGCCCACCAAGGCGACCTTCTTCGAGTCCCGGATGCGCCTCGGTCCGGGTCCCCTGAGGGCGCCGTTCGACGGGACCGCGAAACCACTCGCGTCCAAGAGAACCAAGGGCGCACGGTACCGTCGATACTCATGAGCCGCCGCACCAACCTCGCGCCACTCACATCGAAGGACGTTCTTCATCCTCGGCGTTTACGGTATCAATCCAGAAACCCTCTGCTGCGCTGCTCGCGCTGTTATTGACAATGGTCGCTCCATCATCGGTCGCTAGAACCTTCGTGCGATCGTCATCAGCGGCGGACGTAATAGTTCCTTCAGGTTGCTGCGCTTGATCGTGACCATCGTCCGAGACACC
>NCBD01000177.1 GCA_002255315.1 Actinobacteria bacterium 21-64-8
TCTTCAGCGCTGGCGCGCAGACCAGTCTTCAGGAAGTTCCGAAAGCCGTCGGCGCTGGGCTCGAGGACCGCGAAGGAGTCCACGTCGGTCAGCTCTTGCGTCGTGTCCGTGCGCCCCGGTGTAAAGGGCACCACAATGTCGACGCCCGCACTCTTCGCCGCCTGTTCGACGGCGGCCACGCCACCGAGCACGATGACGTCAGCCAAGGACACGAAGGCAGCACCACCCTTTGCGGTGTTAAAACTCGACTGCACCGCCTCAAGTGTCGAGAGAATTGACGCGAGCTCGTTCGGACGATTGACCTCCCAGTCCTTTTGTGGCGCCAGACGCAAACGCGCGCCGTTGGCGCCGCCACGCTTGTCCGTGCCACGAAAGGTCGACGCCGAAGCCCAGGCCGTCGTGACCAACTGAGCGATCGACAGTCCCGACGACAGCAGCGTGGCCTTCAAGGCGGCGACGTCGCTGTCGTTAATCAGCTCGTAGGTACGCGCGGGTACGGGGTCTTGCCACAACTGTGCCTCGCTCGGCACGAGCGCACCGACGCCACGCTCGTGGGGACCCATGTCACGGTGCGTGAGCTTGAACCAGGCCTTCGCAAACGCCGCGGCGAACTCGTCGGGGTGCTCAAAGAACCGACGCGAAATTGGTCCGTAGATGGGATCAAATCGCAGCGCCAAGTCCGTCGTCAACATGGTGGGCGCGTGACGCCTGTCGGGGTCGTGCGCGTCAGGCACCGCGCCGGCGCCGGCACCGTCCTTCGGCTTCCACTGCGTGGCGCCCGCGGGGCTCTTCACCTGCTCCCACTCGAAGTTAAAGAGATTGTTGAAGAAACTGTTACTCCACGTGATCGGCGTTTGGGTCCACGCACCCTCGAGTCCACTCGAAATCGTGTCGACGCCGTGGCCACTGCCCATGGTGTTCTTCCACCCGAGACCCTGGAGCTCCAGTCCCGCACCCTCGGGAGCCTCGCCCACGTAAAGTCCCGGGTCACCGGCACCGTGGGTCTTACCAAAGGTGTGCCCACCCGCAATCAAGGCGACCGTTTCTTCGTCGTTCATGGCCATGCGTAAGAACGTCTCACGAATGTCCTTCGCAGCCAGCAAGGGATCAGGGTTCCCGTTGGGGCCCTCGGGGTTGACGTAGATGAGTCCCATCTGGACCGCGGCGAGCGGGTTATCGAGTTCGCGCTCGCCGGTGTAGCGCTCGTCCCCGAGCCACGTTGTTTCGGGCCCCCAAAAGACGTCGTCGGCGGGCTCGAAGACGTCTTCTCGCCCGCCCGCAAAACCGAAGGTGGTAAAGCCCATCGACTCCAGGGCACAGTTTCCCGCGAAGACAATCAAGTCGGCCCACGAAAGCGCCCGACCGTACTTTTGCTTCACCGGCCAGAGCAGTCGGCGAGCCTTGTCGAGATTGACGTTGTCGGGCCAACTGTTCAGGGGCGCGAAGCGCTGGGTACCCGAACCGGCACCGCCGCGACCGTCACCCACGCGGTAGGTGCCTGCGCTGTGCCAGGCCATACGAATAAAGAACGGACCGTAGTGCCCGTAGTCCGCCGGCCACCACGGCTGCGACGTCGTCATTACCGCGTCGACGTCTTTTTTCAACTCCGCGAGATCAATGGTGAGAAAGGCCGCCGCGTAGTCGAAATCCTCGTCCAGGGGACTGATTTCGGGCGCGTTCTGATTGAGAATCTTGAGGTTGAGTTGGTTCGGCCACCACTGCTGATTCGCCTGGCTCTGCGCGTTACTCGTATTCGCGCCCATCGTTACGGGGCACTTGCTGACGTCGTCCATGTTCACTCCTTTGCAGGCATCATAAATGTTGCACGGTTCGGTCTTTCACGCCGCGCTGATTTTTGCCCCACCTCAACGACGTCCGGGCCACCTGGCCCGGTCGTTCCCGCGATGGCGCTCCACGCGGGGCGCCATCGCGACGACGCCTGGCTACACGGCGCGCGCGCGACGTTCGATGGCGCGCGCGCGACGTAGTCGACGGCGTTCGCGCTCGCTCATGCCGCCCCACATGCCGAATTTTTCACCGTTGTCGAGGGCGTACTCGAGGCAGTCCTCGCGCACCACACAGCCCCGACAGACCTCTTTCGCCTCGCGCGTGGAAGCGCCTCGTTCTGGGAAAAAGAGATCAGGGTCGACGCCCATGCAGTTCGCTCGGGCCTGCCAGCCCCGGT
>NCBD01000178.1 GCA_002255315.1 Actinobacteria bacterium 21-64-8
GTCCACGTAGGACACGGCCATCGCCACGCCCGCCACGAAACTCGCACGCTCATGCGAGTCGTGACGAATGGTGAGGCCCTCACCCACCGAACCAAAGAGAATCTCTTCGTGCGCGACGAGACCCGGCAAGCGCACGGAGTGGACGACGACGCCGTCGACGACGTCCGCGCCTCGAGCGCCCTCCACGATGAGCGTCGTCGTCGGGTCGACGAGGGGCGCGCGCCCGGCCATTCGGCGCGCGTTCGCGATAGCGTGCGCGCTCGCGATAGCGGTGCCCGACGGAGCGTCGAGCTTTCGATCGTGGTGAAGTTCAATAATCTCGACGCGATCAAAGTACGGTGCCGCGAGGGCGGCAAAGCGCTCGGCGAGTACGGCCCCAATGGCAAAATTGGGAGCCACGACCACGCCCACGTGCACCGCAGCAGCCTCCAGGGCGTCGAAATGCTCATCGCCGAGCCCCGTCGTGCCGACCACGAGCGCCACGCCGTGTTCGGCGCACCAGTCGGCCGAGGTTACGACCGCTGCGGGCGACGAAAAGTCCACCACGACGTCGAGCGCGACGTCGTTGAGTTCGTCCAGCGACTTAACGTACCGAGCGCCGCCGAGTTCGCGTGGTTCGAGCGCGTCGACCAGGGCGACGACCTGGAACTCATCGCGCGCACCCAGTCCTTGCGCGAGCGCTTGGCCCATCCGCCCCGCGCCGCCGACGATCGCGAGTGACTTCACGAGGTCACCTTATCGAAGCGACGGCGACGTCGGATGTTAAACACGGCCGCTCCCAAGGCGACCACACCGACGACTGACGCCCCGACTCCCGCTTCGACGTTGGGAGCATCGTAGAAAAACTGAACGCGCCAGGTACCGGCGGGCACCACCACGCGTTGAATCAAACCAGCACGGTTGATGTTCAGCTCCACGCGCACGCCCGTCTTCAGGTTTCGCGCCGTCGCGCGCCAGCCAGGCAGGTAGGCCTCACTACGTTCGAGCACGCTTCGGTGAGTGGTGCGCACGTTCACCCACGCATTCCCCCACTGATCCGTCGTCACCGACGTCACGGCCTCGCCGTGGCGTGGTCGCACCAACCAGGCGGAGGGTCGCAAGTGCGCCGCGCGAAAGACTTGTACGTCGCCCAGGGTGGACCGCAGACGCCACTTCGCACTCGCCACCGCTAGGGCGAAGTCACTGTCGAGGTAGTAGTGGATACCCGTGACCGTGGTCACGCCCACACGCACCAGACGGGTGGGCTGTGAGGAGCGCACGATCATGCCGGCGGCCCTGCGCGGTGAGGGAAGAGTGAGTCGCTGGGGGCCGCTCCCCGTGACGAGGTAGGTCGTCCCGATCGGTATGCCGGTCGAGTTGACGAAGCGAATGGACTCAAGACTCGGCGACGATGACGGCGCACTCGTCGTCAGCTCGACCGCGGCGACGTCGAGCCGTTCGCCAAAATAACGCGACGACGACGTCGACCTGGGTACCGAGACGCAGTCGCGCGCGTCGCGGTTCGGCCGCAGGCCCATCAACAGCGAACTAGCGAGCACGAGCGAGTTGAGCCGTAACTGAACGAACTTGCCCTGCGCGAGGTGACAGGCACTCAGACCACTTACGGGGTGCGTGCCGGTGCTCGCGTCGTAGTAGTTTGACACGAGCGCGCCGTAACCCTGCATGCTCGCGAGTCCGGTAAACACGTTCATATTCGGCTCACCGAGTCGGCGATAGAACTGCGTCTGCGCTCCCGAGGGATCGACCAACGCGAATCGGCCCTGACTCGTCAAAACTCCACTTGCGTAGGCGCGGCTGGGTTCCGTCGGTGTTCCGCTACCGATCAGACCAGTCGCGTCAAACATCGCGAAGGTCAGGAGGTCGACGACGAGTACGACCGCGAGCAGAGGCACCAACTTGGCGAAGCGAGCCCCGAGTACCAACAGCGCGATCACAATGAGCGCGAGTAGAAGATGCACCACCATGGCGATTGTCAAACCACTCGCTTGTCCACTCTGCGCGCGCGCGACGCCCAAGTGTCGCACGAACCAGGGTCCGGCGACCATCATCACGATCGCGAGCAATCCGACCACGACGGGCGCGGCGAGCGCGCCCAGGCGCAGACGCTTCGTGGCGCGCTGCTCGAGGCGATTGACCCACCACCCCAACAACATCGACAGCCCCAGGTCGAC
>NCBD01000179.1 GCA_002255315.1 Actinobacteria bacterium 21-64-8
ATCGCCACCGCGTTGGGACTTTCTTGAATCATGGGTTCGAGGTCCAGCACTTCAAACAGTCGCTCGAAGGACACCATCGCTGACATGTAGTCAATGTTGAGACTCGAGAGCTGCGTCAGGGGTCCGTAGAGTCGCCCGAGATAGGCGGTGAGTGCGACGACCGTACCAACCGCGAGCGTGCCGTGAAGTGCTTGTACGCCGCCAAAACCGTAGGCGAACGCCGTCGCAAGCGACGCGGTCAGTGACAGCGAAATGAAAAAGTAGCGCTGATAGACGGCTTGACGAACTCCAATGTCGCGCACCTGAGCGGCACGTCGGTTAAACAGTGCACGTTCTTCACTCGGGCGACCAAAAAGTTTCACCAACATGGCGCCGGCGACATTGAAGCGCTCGTTCATCACCATATTCATCTCGGCGTTGAGTTCCATACCGCGTTGGAAGAGCGTGCCCAGGCGTTGACCAACCCGTCGCGCGGGGAATCAACAGATCCGTAAAGGCCTGCTGGGCACCTATGACGTCGTTGTTGAGTCGACTAATGAGTGCACCCGTCTGGGTGCGCGAGAAGAACGCGACGGGCATCTGTTGAATGTGCGCGAAGACCGCCGCGCGAAGATCGTAGATCAGGCCCTCGCCGATTACGGCTGAAATACGGCGCTCCACCATTGACAGTCCCGCGTCAAGGATGGCGAGAACCGCGGTGAGAATCGACAGACCAATGATAAGCCCTTCGTGGTGACCCTTGATGCCTTGGTCGATAATCGCTCGCAGTAGTAGCGGTGCGACGGAACTGACAATCGCGCCCAATACGACCGCGACGAGAAAGAAGACCAGAATGCCTTGGTAGTGCTTGGCGAACTTCAGGATTCGCGGCAGGGTCCCCTTTTTGAGTTGGTGCTCCAGCAGTGATCGATCCCGACGCAACGAACGGATCCCCAAACGTGCCGCTCCCCCGGAGCCCGCCCCGTGCATACTCATGGTCGCTCCTTCGCCGTAGGCAGTGTAGGAACGTTGGCACGCGAAGCGAGCGCCGTCACTGCGACGAGTGCAATGCGGTCACAATAATGAGCGTACCGAGCGTGATCATCACACAGGCGCCAATGGTGCGAAGCGTCACGAGACGTTGGGCGGAACTCGAGAGCCACTCGCGAGCGGTCCCCGCAATAAAACCCCACGTTCCGTCGGAGCAAAAGGCCATCACGCTGAAGATGACCCCAAAGACGAGCAGCTGCACCGTCGCATTGCCCTTCGACGTGTTGACGAAATGGGGAAAGACCGCCGCGAAGAAGACCAGTGACTTGGGATTCAGAATTCCTACCGTAAATCCTTGGCGCACGACGTGAAGGTTGTGTGGTCGCTCTGGTTCACGCTGGGCCATCGCGCGCGCGTGTTCGTGACGATGGCGAAAGGCCTGCCACCCGAGCCACAAGAGATAGAACCCTCCCGCCAACTGCAGCGTCACCGAAAATAGGTGCGAGCGCGAGAGCAGTGGACCAAGACCAACTGCCACGAGCACCGACAAGATCAGCGTGCCGATGCTGTTACCCAGCACGGTGAGAACCGCGACGGCACGGCCCCAGGCGACACCGCGAGCCAAGGTAAAAAGCACACTGGGGCCCGGCACGACGATGATCGCCATCGAGGCCACCAAAAACGCTGCTAACTGTCCTCCGCTGATCACGACGTGAACCTCGCGCTCAGCCACGACACGCCCTGCAGGCTCGCCCCCAAACTGAAGCCCACGGTCGTGGCAAAAAAAGCCGTCCCCACGCCGACGGTGCCCCCCATGGTCCAACCCACCAGCAGGACCACTGATTCGAGACTGAGGCGCACGTACACCACGCTGATTCCCAAATGACGATGCAAACTGGTCATCAATCCATCGCGAGGGCCTGGGCCGAGTCCAGTGGTGAGGTAGAGCGCGGAGCCCACGCCAATGGCGGCCACCGCCGCCACGACGTAGAGCGCTCGAAATATTTCCAGCGACGGCGTGACGACAAGCTCCGTCGTGAACTCCAACACCAAGGCAATAATGACCAGGTTCGCCAACGTGCCAAAGCCTGGGCGCTCGCGCAGCGGCCACCACAAGACGAGCACGACGCCACTAATCAAGGCGGTCGACCAACCCAGCGAGACGTGAAGGTGCATAGCAACACCTTGGGCAAACACCGTCCACGGAGTGGCACCCCAACGAGAGGCGACGAGAAGTCCCTCACCAATACCAAAGAGCGTGAGCCCTCCCACGAGGGGCAAAAGGGTCCAGGGGCGCGGGGTCCACGTCGACGTAGCTCGCCACCGGGTGATCGGAATGCGGTGACTTAAGGCCATGGTGACTACGACGATACCGGGCAACGCCTTCACGACTCTTGGCCAACGGTGCGAGGCGCCCCAGATCCCACCAACGAGCGGTACTGATCGCTCCAACAAAACGCCGAACGCGAAAAGCGT
>NCBD01000180.1 GCA_002255315.1 Actinobacteria bacterium 21-64-8
CTCTTGACCCCGATCTTTAACCTCTCGACGAACCAAATCTCACTACTCAATTCCATTTCGTTGCTCGCGTCGGTCGTGGGTGCGATGACCTTTGGCAAGCTGATGGACCGGCTCGGACGCAAACGAATGTACGGCGTCGAAGTGACCATTCTCGTCGTGGGCGCATTGCTGTCGGCCCTGTCGTGGAACTTCACCTCATTGTTGATCTTTCGCGTCATCGTTGGACTCGGGGTCGGTGGCGACTACGCCACGTCGGCCGTCATCACGGCCGAGTACGCCAATCGCCGCTCGAGGGGTCGACTCATCGGCACGGTCTTTGCGATGCAGGGCTTTGGTCTCCTGGCCGGTCCCCTCATTGCCTCAATCTTCCTCGCCACGGGCGTCTCGAATGGCGTGGCCTGGCGCCTCATGCTCGCGCTGGGTGCGGTACCCGCGGCCTCAGTCATCTACCTTCGCCGCAAGATTCGAGAAACACCTCGCTTTACACTCGCGGTCAAGGGTGACGCTGACACCACGGCCGAGACGCTGCGCTGGACGCTCGGCGAGGGTGACGCCGCGCCGCGCGCGACCCAGCCCGCGCCCGTCGCCGTAGCCCTGCGCGCTCGTCTGACCTCGAAGCCGTTTCTCAAACGCCTCATCGGCACGGCGGGCGCGTGGTTTTTGCTCGACATTGCGTACTACGGCAACTCGGTCTCGAGCCCACTGATTCTCAAGACGCTCCAGCCCAACGGTTCCCTGCTCAATCACACTTTGATCTCCCTCGCCATCTTCGCCGTGGCGGCACTGCCGGGCTACTGGGTGGCGGTCGCGCTGCTGGACAAACTCGGGCGCAAGCGTATTCAAATTCAGGGCTTTCTCATGATGTTCCTCGCCTTTTTCGTCATCGCGCTCGTGCCGGGCGTGACGAACAAGGTGTGGGTCTTTTTGATGCTCTTTGCCGTCAGCTACTTCTTCGTGGAGTTCGGACCCAACATGACGACGTTCGTCTATCCCTCCGAAATCTTCCCCACGTCTATTCGCGGTGCGGGTGACGGCATTTCGGCGGCGGCGGGAAAGTTCGGCGCCTTCCTCGGTGCGCTCTTCGTGCCCCACTTGCTAAACAGCATCGGAATTCGTGGCGTCATGGCGGTAATGGGCACGGTCTCGATTGTCGGCGCGCTCTTGACGCGCTTCGCGCTACCCGAACCCATGGGGCTCACGCTCGAGGAGTCCTCCGGTGAGATCTACGAGCCCGTCGTTGCGAGCGCGCCACCGGCCGGCGTCACTTCAGCGACGAACGAAACCGAACTTCACCACTAGCTCACGACGCCGTTACACGGCGTCGCACGAAGGCGTGTTCTAACCTGTGGGCTTCTCCATGAGTACTCCACGTCCCGACGAGTCGTTCGAGCGTTTCACGCGACGAAGCGACCTTGCCATGACCTTGCTCGGCATCGCGTGGATTCCGGTGCTCGAACTTCCGCTGCTGACCAACGTGCCGGCGTCGATGAATACGACATTCTTCGTGCTCGACAGTATCGTTTGGGCGCTCTTTATCCTCGAGTACCTCATCAAGCTCTACCTCGCGCCCTCGCGAGCGCACTTCGTGCGCACCCACCTCGTCGAACTGCTCGTCATTGCTCTGCCGCTGCTCAGACCTCTACGAGTGCTGCGGGTATTGAACCTCTTGAGTAGCGCGCGCGTGGGCACGCTCTTTTGGAGTGTCTACACGCGCACGCGCCAGGGTCGCTGGCGTCGACGGCTCTCGCTCAGCGCGGTCGCCCTCGTGGGCGTGGTGGCCGTGAGCGTGGCGACGTCGCTCGCGCTCTAAGCCGCGCCCACCGAGGTCGCGTACTCGACCGAGTTCGTGCGTATCGTGTCGCGGTACCAGTGGAAGCTCTCCTTGGTCAGTCGTTCGCCGCTCGGAAAATCAACCCACACAATCCCGAATCGCCGCGAGTAGCCGTAGGACCACTCGAAGTTATCGAGCAGACTCCACACGAAGTAGCCCTGCACGTCGACGCCCGCGTCGATGGCGTCGTGCACCGCCGACACGTGCTCTTGCAGGTACGCAATGCGATTGAGGTCGCGCACCGCGCCGTTGGGATCAACGTAGTCGTCAAAGGCCGCACCGTTTTCGGTG
>NCBD01000049.1 GCA_002255315.1 Actinobacteria bacterium 21-64-8
AAGGCCCGTTCCTGCATGATTTTTGACGCGCGTAAGGCGTCGCGACGGTGAATCACCGTGACGCTCGAGGCGAAACGAGTCAAGAAAATAGCTTCTTCGAGTGCGGAGTCACCTCCGCCCACGACCGCGATGTCGTGGCCGCGAAAGAAGAACCCGTCGCACGTGGCGCATGTGGACAGACCATGGCTCAACAATCGCGCTTCGCCGGGGACGTTCAACATGAGCGAGCGAGCGCCGGTCGCCAAAATCACGGCGTCCGCGGTGACGCTAGGAAACTCGCCGTCGCTACTCAGCCAGGCACGAAAGGGACGGGTGGTCGTGTCGAGTTTCTGTACCTTAGAGACGCGAAGTTCCGCGCCAAAGCGCAGCGCCTGTTCGCGCATTTTGGCCATCAGTTCGGGACCGGTGAGAGCCTCGGGAAAGCCCGGGAAGTTTTCGATGTCGGTGGTTAGCATCAATTGGCCACCAGGTTGATCGCTCGTGGAGGAGGGCTCACCCTCGATGACGATGGGTTTGAGCTGGGCGCGCGCGGCGTAGACGGCCGCCGTGAGTCCAGCGGGGCCAGAGCCAATGATGAGGACTCGAGTGTGTTCGGGCATTACTTCCTTAAGTTCATGGGTCGCCGGCGGCGCCAGATGACCAGTCCCGTCACGAGTGACAGTGCGCCGATCACGAGGTAACTCAACCATTCGTGGCCGGCGAACAGATAGACGTTCAGCACGCGAACCAACCCAATGATGACCAAGCTGACCAGGACGAACGAGACCAACAACAGTATAAAGCCGTACGCCAAAAATCGTCCGGCGAGGAGGATTGGACGCAGTACGCGGTCGTGCACGAGATCAAGGACGTGGTCCAACTGCGCGAGCAGTCGATCAACGAGGTCGGGATCGCGGGGCTCGGCGTCACTCACGCTACGAACTTACCCGCCCCAAAGAGGCTTACGCCTTGACCCAGGCGAGACCAATAATCCCCGGGCCGCCGTGAGTGCCCACGACGGGGCCAATGTTGGTTTCCACGATGGGCACTTCAGTCGCGATCGCACTGATTAGTCCACGGAGCGTCGCGACGTCGGCCTCACTACACGCGCCGTGCATCATGGCGAGGCGGCGAAAGGGAGCTTGCAGGCTCGCTTGCTGCGCGACGGCGTTTAGTGCCTTCGCGCGCGTGCGTTGGCGACCGGCCTCGGCGACCACACCATTTTTGAGTTCCACCAACGGCTTAATCGAGAGGACCTGACCGAGCAGGGCCTTCGCGCCCCCGACGCGACCACCTTTGATCAGATGTTCCAACGTATCGAGCGCGGCGACGACGCCGAGCTTGCTAATGAGATTTTCAGCGTGCGCGCTCAGTTCGTTGAGCGTTGCGCCGTTGAGGGCACGCTCGGCAATTTCAATCGTGAGAAGGCCCTGCGCCATCGACACCGCGAGGGTGTCAATCACCGCGACGGTCATGGTGTCGGCGACCGCTTGGGCGGCCAGCGTGGCCGATTGAAAGGTTGCCGAGAGTTGTGAAGAGAGGGTTAACACAATGGCGCTGTCGTAACCGTCGCGCGCGGCCTGTTCGAAAACCTCTTGGAAGGCACCGACCGACGGGGCCGACGTCTCGGGTAATGCTTTGGCGCTCTTGCACCTCGCCCAGAACTCGCTCGGCGTGAGGTCGCGCCGATCGACGAACTCTTCGTCACCAAAACGAATACTCAAGGGAACGATCGCGACGTGCAGCCGGTCGACGACGTCGTCGGGTAGGTCACAGGCGCTATCGGTCACGACACGAACTTGACTCACGACTCCCCCTCGGAACCCTAAAACCTTGCCCCATTTCGATTGGCTCGCGCCACTCGGCGCGACCAAAGCACCACGGCCAGGGCGTAGACGACGATTCCCACGGTAAGTGCAACGGCGAAGCGGGTGACGAGCCCGAGTCCCTGGTTGGACGAAGGTCCGGCGTAGGCGACGGCCATGGCAATCGTGGCGAGACCCGACGCAACCAGGCTGCGCCGCACGTGTACCGACCACAGACCAGAGATCAACGTCACGTGACGTTGGTGCAGAGCCCAAAGTGCGGCTACTGCGCCGCCCGCGTACGCGAGTGAGACACTGGCGGTGAGTCCCGCGAGCGAGTGCCGACCTAAGAGTACGCATAGAGCGACCGTCAACGCGTTTTGTAGTACGTACAGCGCGAACACTGTACTCGCGCGCTGCATCGCTTGGAGACCTCGAATCGCGAGTTGAAAGATCGTAAAACCCGGGAGACCCGCAGCGAGAATCGCAAGCACCACGCCCGCTGACAGTCTCCGTGTCGCGTTGAGGTGGTGGAGCAGAATCGCGACGAGTGGTTGAGCCAAAATCACGAGCACCAGGGTGCAGGGGATGATGATCACGAGTGATTGGCGTAAACCAAAGCGGAGTCGTTCGGCGAAACCTTCGAGGTCGTCGAGCGTAGCCAGACTCGCGAGTTGGGGAGTGAGCGCCCCGAGCACGGACACGACCACGACGGCGTAGGGCATCATCATGAAGGACCAGCCGTAGGTGTAGGCACTCACGGGACCGCTTCCGCCCACTCCAAAGGCGAACGCCAATACGACGTAGAGCGAGGCTTGATTGGCGAGCACCACGAGCAACGTCCAGCTGCCGAGTCTGGTGACGGCTTTCACGGCGGGGTCGCGGGGATCAAAGCGAAGGGTGAGTCGCCAGAGATCGCTGCGCAACAACGACGGTACGAGTGCGAGGAACTGCAGTCCGACGCCGAGCGACGTGCCCAGTCCGAGGTAGAGCAAGTCGCGAGTGCCCTGCACGCTCGCGACCGTGGGTGACGGGTCGACCAGGTGAAACCAAATCAGGACCGCGATACACACAAAGTTGTTGATGACCGGGACCCACGCGGCGGTACCGAAGCGATGGCGCACGTTGAGTAGGGCGGTGGCGACACCGATGAGTCCGTAGAAAAAGACTTGAGGCACGAACCACCGCAGCAACTCAGTCGCGACGGCTCGTTGGTGGTCCAACGTGTCGAGGGTCGCGGCGGAGTGGGCGTGGTTCAGCGACGTAAAGGCGTCGATGATGAGCGGCGCCGCGAACCACGACACGATCGAGGCGACCACAAGCACCACAATCGCGCCACTCACGACACTCGAGATAGATCGCCAAGCGCGTCGTTCGCCGTCGAGCGTGAGTCGTTCGACGAAGACCGGAATGAAGGTGGCGCCCACGACGCCGCCGAGAACGAGATCGAAGAGCATATTAGGGACGGTGTTGGCGAGGTTGTAGGAGTCGGCTAAGGGCGTAAAGCCCAGCACCCAGGCCAGCACTAGTACGCGCAAGAGCCCCGTCACCCGTGAAGCGAGTGTCCCCGACGCGATTGAAACGACGCGTGCGCTGTGCGACGAGTTCACGCTCACCGGGCGTGGCGACCTTTGCTGCGACGTCGATTCGTTCGGTACCACCACAGCGCGAGGACGAACAGTGAGGCGAGGGTCAAGAGATAACCCACGACCGAAGTCCCCGCGACGCGGACTTGAATGGCGGCTCGCGCGAGCACGACTTGATCGTTGGGCGTGGTGAGTATCACCTGCAACGTCAACGAACTTCCGCTCGTGCCCTGGGTCGCGACGCGAATGGTGTTCGTGGGGGAGCGCATCGCGATGACGATGGCGCTGGACTTCGTGAACGTCAGTCCGGGTGTCACGAGGTGCACGACACCTGACACGGGATAGCCAGCGTGGCTGATGACGGTAATGGGCAACGAAGTGCCGGGCCCGGCGAGCGTAATAGCACTCGGGTCGATGGAGAAGTTCTGGAGTTGCTGGTCAAAGAGTGCGTTCGCCGAAGCGATGGCGTCGGAGCGCGCCGCCGCCGTGCCGAGTATCTCGCTTTGGGCAACGGCGACACGAAGGTGAGTTCGCATTAGTTGCGACGTTATTGAAGGTACGTAGGAGTTCACGTCGCCGATGAGGAGCGTGAGGGCACTGACGTTGCGTGACGACCAGCGATGGAGTCCCGTCGTCGGGATCAAGGCGCGCGTCGCGGGTGCGCCGTTAGTGGCGACGAGCGAATTGTCAAAGAGCGGCGGAAGTGAGGTCAGTCGCGCCACGGGGTCGCTCGCGAGTCCAGCGACGAAGGCGCCGACGAAGGCGCCAGACGTGGCGCCCGCTGATGCGGTAACAATCACCGTGCGAGGACTCGGCGCGTTGGGCTCTTCAAAATGCAAGAACGCGAGCGTCGCGAGCGCGAGTGCAGCTCGCCTGCCTGGTTCAATTCCGCTGTCCACGCTGAGCGTGGACAGCGGTCCATCGTTCGTGAGAGCGGTGACGCTCGCGAGTCCGGGTAGGTGAAAGGGCGCCCCCCAGGTCAACGTCGCCGAGGGCGCGGTCGCGAGTGAGGACTCGGGAATCAACACGTCACTGATGCCAGCGCGCGCCAACGCCAGAGCCGACGCCGTGCTCGGCGAGCCACTTAGTAACACCGGTCCCGCACTGTAGCGACCCGTCAAGTGGCCCAAAAGGTTGTCGGTGAGGGCCAACTGCTCGTTCACTTGGGTGTCGAAGCCGTTGGCCGCCAAGCCCGCAAAATCAATGTTCGACGGGGGAGCGTTCACGACGACGTGCTGGGTACTGGTCAGTGCCGAAAGAAAGGCTTGACGCAAGGGGTCCGTGGTGGGTGCCGTGTCTAAAGCATTCAAGAAGCGGTAGTTCGTCGCGATGGCCACGGGGGCGTTCGTCGCGTGGGCGACTGATCGTAGAACCGAAGCGCTGCGTCGGGGGTGGCGCGTCGCGTCGGAGCCGAGCGTCGTCACGAGTGCCACGCGCAGCGGTTGGGCGACGTGGTGCTGCACAATGGCGACGAGCGACCACTTCGTACTGGTGACCCCGTCGAGGCGGACCTGATAGCGCAGTGGATAGACACCATCACAACCCGTGCTCGCGCAGCGCAAGTGCAGTTCCGGTCGCGTATCGGCGCACGGTCCAAACGGGCTCACGCGTCGCGCGGTGTAGAGGGTAAGGGTGAAGGTGGAAACGCCGTGACGCACACAGGTGAGCGCCTGCGTGGTCGTGGCTAATGGCGCTGTCGGTACGCCCGTGCCGTTGATGACTGAGTCCAAGGTGGCGCGGTCAACGAGCGCGGGGTACAAGCTGAGCGTCACGGTGGCCCGACTCGTCCCCGCGTTAAGGAGACGAAGCGAGATTGAGAAGGTCCCCACACCTTGTCGCGGCAACGTCGTGGTCACGCTCTGGTTCACGACGCGAAAGTTGGCCGAGCCCGCGGCCGACACCGGAGTGGGCCACGTCATCGTCGCGAGGCCGAGGACTGCAACGACGAGCGCCCGCCACCAGGTCGAATTTCGGTGGAACATGCAGTCCCAGGCTACTGTCGTGGCACTCCTGGCCCAGGCGCCCACTACCCTTCTTTCGCAGTGACTTCCCTCGAAACCGCCCCTCATCGCTTAAGCGAACTCGCGACGTTGTCGCGGCCGGTCGCCCTCGCCTTTCACGAAGCGGGCTTCGCGCTCTACGCGGTGGGCGGTGCCGTGCGTGACGCGCTGCTCGAGGTGCGCTCGCCGGGCGAACGAGAAATTGACTTTACGACTGACGCCCGCCCCGACGACATCGTGCGTCTACTCGCGCCCCTGTGCAGCGCGACGTGGGAGCAAGGGCGCGCCTTTGGCACGATTGGGGGCACACTTCGTGCCAGCGGACTCAAAGTTGAAGTGACCACGTTTCGTTCCGAAGCGTACGTCGATCACTCGCGCAAACCCGCCGTCGAGTGGGGCGACTCGCTCGAAGCCGACCTCTCGCGACGCGATTTCACCATCAACGCGCTGGCCCTTGATGTAGTGGCACTCAACCTCGAAACACCAGGCGTGCAGACGCTCTTTGACTTTTTCGGTGGCTTCGTCGATTTGCACGAACGAATTTTGCGTACGCCCATCGATCCCGAGACACTTTTTCGTGACGATCCCTTGCGCATGCTGCGCGCCGCACGTTTTGCGGCTCGTTTTCGTCTCGCCATTGATCCCGCACTTGAGTTGGCCGCGACGTCGATGGCTGAACAGCTGACGAAAGTCTCGGCCGAACGAGTGCGCGGCGAGCTCGACCTGCTCATGGTGACCGAGCAGCCATCGCTCGGACTCGACTTCATCGTGCGCACGGGGCTCGCCGAGTATTTTCTGCCCGAGCTACCTAAATTGCAACTCGAACAAGACCCTATCCACCAGCACAAGGACGTGCTCAAGCACACCTGGGCGGTCGTCGATAAGACCTCGCCGAACTTGGTGTTGCGCTTGGCGGCGCTGTTCCACGACATCGGAAAACCCAATACGCGCGCGATCACTGACGAGGGCGTCACGTTTAGGTTTCACGAAGTAGTGGGCGCGAAAATGACGCGCAAGCGCATGACCGCGCTCAAGTACTCGCACGAAATAATTGACGACGTCACGACGCTCGTCGAGCTGCACCTTCGATTTCATACCTACAAATTGGGCTGGAGCGATAAGGCGGTTCGGCGCTACGTTCGCGACGCGGGTGCGCTCTTAAACGAGCTCAACGAGCTCACCCGCTGTGACTGCACGACGCGTAACGCTCGTAAGGCGGCAACGCTCGCGAAGCGGATGGACGAGCTCGAAGTGCGCATCGAGGAAGTGCGTGCCCAGGAAGACCTTTCTCGACTGCGTCCCGCGCTTGACGGGGTCGCGGTCATGGCCCTGCTCGAAGTGGGACCCGGCCCAGTCGTGGGTCGCGCGCTCGACTTTTTGATGGAGATTCGTCTCGACGAAGGCGAAATCAGTACCGCCGAGGCGCAACACCGGCTTCGCGAGTGGTGGGCGAGCGCACAGGAGTGATGCCTCCCCTCGCCAACGTGCGAGGGGTCGACACCTGATGTGACACCACACCGCGAGACTACGAAGTAATGAATTTAAGTGAGTGGGCCAACCTCCAAGGAATACACCCCCAGACCGCCTACCGGTGGTTCCGAGTGGAGCATCAGACTGAGTCTCACTCAGCAGTTGGCGATGACACGCGAAAGGGAGCTCCGGCACTCGTCGGGGCGAACCACTCCGTGAGGAGTGCAACCGAGGGGACTCACAAGAGCGCACTCGGTTGCAACGGTGTCGGACACTTTTACGGCCAGACGGGATTTTCGGCGCCGTCGTTCGCGAATGATTCGACCATGTCGTGGGCGACGTCGTCGTGGAATTGGATGGGCGGAGACTTCATAAAGTAGGCCGAGGGTCCGATAATGGGGCCACCGATACCTCGGTCAAGGGCAACCTTGGCGCAGCGTACGGCGTCAATGATGACGCCAGCGGAGTTGGGCGAGTCCCACACTTCGAGTTTGAGCTCGACGTTCAAGGGCACGTCGCCGAAGTTGCGCCCCTCCATGCGGATGTAGGCCCACTTGCGATCAAGCAGCCACGGCACGTGATCGCTCGGACCAATGTGTACGTCGCCGGGCGCCATCTTGGACAGTTCAAGCTGTGAGGTGACGGCCTGCGTCTTGGAGATCTTCTTCGATTCGAGACGCTCGCGATCAAGCATGTTCTTGAAGTCCATATTGCCGCCGACGTTGAGCTGGTACGTGTGATCGAGGGTGAGTCCGCGGTCCTCAAACAGCCGTGACAAAACGCGATGCACGATGGTCGCGCCAACTTGGCTCTTGATGTCGTCACCGATGATGGGCACTCTGGCGTCGGCGAACTTCTTCGCCCACTCCGGGTCCGAGGCGATAAAAACGGGAATGGCGTTGACGAACGCGACGCCCGCGTCAATCGCTGCCTGGGCGTAGAAGCGCTGAGCCTCTTCGGATCCCACGGGTAGGTAGGAGACGAGCACTTGGGCCCGCGCGTCACGAAGGGCCTGAGCGACGTCGACGGGTTCGGCGGGCGACTCGTCAATGGCTTCGCGGTAGTACTTGTTGAGTCCGTCCATGGTGGGTCCTCGAAGGACCGTCACGCCGAGCGACGGCACTTCGGCGAACTTGATGGTGTTGTTTTGACCACCGTCAATTGCCTTACCGAGATCGTTGCCAACCTTCGTGGCGTCCACGTCAAAGGCGGCTACGAATTCGAGGTCGCTGACGTGGTAACCGCCGAGGGTCACGTGCATGAGACCGGGCACGTTATCGCCGGGCTTGGCGTCTCGATAGTACGTAACACCTTGGATGAGTGAGCTGGCACAGTTACCGACGCCCGCAATAGCCACGCGAATCTTTTCCATGGCTCTCCTTTCTTACTGCGCTTGCTTCGCCTCGCGGGCAAAGATATGTTGGTTGTTTCGTTCGTTGGACAACAGATCGTCAATCCACTCGAGGTCGAGTTCGACGCCGCGCGCAGCGTGTTCCATGACCGCGCGCGCGTAGGTGTCGAGTTCGTGATTGTGTGCGCCCGCACGTACTTCGGCCAGGCGCTCGACGAGATCGGTGCGGCGGCGCTCCAAAATTCGTACGCGTAAGGTCGGCGTCAGGTGCCTCGCCAGGGCCACGCGCAGCGAAAAATTCTTGCCGTCGTCGATAGTGCTTGGGTCGGCCAGGAGTAACTGAAACTCCTCGCGCCCGCGTTCGGTAATGCGATAGACCTTGCGCCCACGACGCCCGAGTCCGCTCGATGTACGACGCGCTCGCAGCGACGCCCGCTCTCCCGAGAGTGAACCAGTCGAAATCGACGCCACTCTGGGTGCCGCGGGAGTGACCGCTTCGACCAAGGCGTGTCGCTCGAGGCGAGCCAACGCGGGGTAAATCGAGCCAAAAGAGACGTTCGCCCACAGACCCAAGCGGTCACGCAACTGCGAGCGAATCTCGTAGCCGTGGTGGTCGCGCTCCATCAAGAGGCCCAGGATGGCAATGTCAAGCACGCGGAATATCATATCACTTCGATATATCGAGCGTGACGGTCTTGCACTCACGGGGGAACGAGGGACCTGTAGTCTCACCCGTAATGGAAAGACGTTTTGCGTCAAGTTCCGCTGACGGAGCGGTCGTTGAGTTCGGTCTGGTGCGGCGAACGTTGCTGGCGAAATTGGCGGCCGGCGAGATTCGTCGCGAAGAAATCTGTGACGCCCACCCCGAGTTGTTGCGCGCGGCGAAGAACCTGGGCCGAGGGGCCGGCGAACGCTGTCCGGTCTGTGACGGCGCGGAATTGGTGGAGGTCACTTACGTCTTTGGCGCGCGACTGCCCGCGGGTGGCACCTGTCCGACGACGCGCGCGGAGCTCGCCAAACTCGAGCGACGCGAAGATCCCGTGCAGTGTTACGCCGTCGAAGTCTGTACCGGCTGCAATTTTCATCATCTCGCGCGTAAGTGGTCGGCCGGGGGTCGGCGGCGCCGCCCGAGCGTTTCGGTAAAGAAGGCAACGCGATGAAACTGAGCGCCCCCCAAATTCGAGTTCGCAAGCGTCGCTACGGGGCGGCGCCTCTCGTGATGGTGACGGCCTACGACGAGCCGGGCGCACGATTTGCCGCTGCGGCGGGGGTGGACTTCATTTTGGTGGGCGATTCGCTGGCCAACGTCGTGCTCGGCCACGAGGACACGCTCCACGTGACGGTCGAGGCGATGTGTCACCACGTGCGCGCCGTCGCCGCGGCGCACCC
>NCBD01000181.1 GCA_002255315.1 Actinobacteria bacterium 21-64-8
ACGTAAATGATGACTCCACGTTCGTTACGAAAGAGGTAGCAGCCGCTCTGTCGAGGAATCCCCGCGGGCTTGGCGAACATCAGTGTCGACTCGACGCCGCCAGCACTTCTCGCAGCACCACGCCCGTGGCGGTGTCGAGTTTGGCTATCTGTTCGGGCGTGCCCTCACCCACCAGACGTCCGCCCCGTCGCCCGCCGTCGGGCCCAAGGTCGAGCACCCAGTCGGCAGTCTTCACCACGTCGAGATTATGTTCGATGACGAGTACCGTATTGCCCTGATCAACGAGGCGGTGCAGCACGTCGAGAAGCCGCGCGACGTCGTCGAAGTGCAGCCCAGTCGTGGGTTCATCAAGCACGTACAACGTGTGACCCGTGGGCCGTCGCGCCAGCTCCGTCGCCAATTTGACGCGTTGGGCTTCGCCGCCCGACAGCGTGGGTGCGGGCTGGCCGAGACGCACGTAGCCGAGACCGACGTCCGCGAGACTTTGCACGTGGCGCAAGATCGAAGGCTGGCGCTCAAAGAAGTGCAGTGCCTCGGCAACCGGCATGTGCAAGACGTCGCTGATGGATTTACCACGATAGGTAATTTCGAGGGTTTCTCGGTTGTAGCGCGCGCCGTTGCAGACTTCACAGTTGACGTAGACGTCAGGCAGGAAGTGCATCTCAATCTTGATCGTGCCGTCGCCCGCGCACGTCTCACAGCGACCACCCTTGACGTTGAAGGAGAAACGCCCTGGCTGGTAACCACGAACTTTCGACTCCTGGGTCTCGGCAAAGAGCTTACGTATTTTGTCAAAAACTCCGGTGTAGGTCGCGGGATTCGATCGTGGCGTGCGGCCGATGGGTTGTTGGTCAACCGCCACGACCTTGTCGACGTTTGCGACACCATTAATTCGGTCGTGTTCGAGCACGGTGGTCTTGGCTCGGTTGATTTGACGTTCCAGCGAGGCGAGCAAAATGCCGTTAATCAACGTTGACTTGCCCGACCCCGACACACCGGTTACCGCGACGAAGGTACCCAGCGGCACATCGACGTCGACATTTTGCAAGTTGTTCGCACGCGCCCCTTTGACCGTGAGTGACTTACCGTCACCGAGGCGTCGTTCGCTCGGTATCGCGATTGTTTTACGTCCCGAGAGATACTGACCAGTCAGTGAGCGAGGATTTTCTAAGAGCGAGGCGTAGTCCCCCGCGTGCACCACTTCGCCACCAAATTCGCCCGCCCCCGGGCCGATATCAACAACGAAGTCGGCCAGGCGGATGGTCTCTTCGTCGTGTTCGACGACGATGACCGAGTTGCCCAAATCACGAAGACGCTCGAGGGTCGAGATGAGTCGGCGGTTGTCTCGCTGGTGAAGACCAATCGAGGGCTCGTCGAGCACGTACAGCACACCGACGAGGTAGCTGCCAATCTGACTCGCCAAGCGGATCCGTTGTGCCTCACCTCCCGAAAGTGTCGCCGACGCACGACTCAAGGTCAGGTAATCGAGGCCGACGTCCATCAAAAACGTCAGACGTTCAACGATCTCCTTGATGACTTGACGGGCAATTGACGTTTCACGCTTGGTGAGTTTGAGACTGCGAAACAAAGCAACCGTCTCGTCAATGGTCATCGCCGACACCGCGGCGATGTCGTGACCGTGGACCTTGACAGCCAGCACTTCGGGTCGCAGGCGTCGACCTTTACAGACCGTGCACTCAACTTCGCGCATGAACTGTTCGGCCTGTTCGCGCGACCAGTCACCGTCGGCTTCGTTACGCTTTCGCTCGAGCCACTCAACGATTCCGTTATATGACGTCTCGTACGTGCGCACCCGACCGTACCGATTGCGATACTTCACGGGAACCGACTTCTTTTCCACGCCGTGCAAGATCAGTTTGCGGTCTTTAGCCTTGAGCTTGTTCCAGGGTGTCTCGACGCTAAAGCCGCCCATGTCGGCAATGCCACCTATAAGTCGCTCGAAGTACTTAAAGCGCGCACCCGCCCAGGGCGCGAGCGCTCCCTCACTCAACGACAGAGTCGGATCCGGTACGACGAGATCGGGATCCACCTCGAAGCGCGTTCCAAGACCCGTACAGGTCGGACACGCACCGTAGGGTGAATTAAACGAGAAGTCG
>NCBD01000050.1 GCA_002255315.1 Actinobacteria bacterium 21-64-8
GAGCGTCTCGACACCCCACTGACTAAAGCGAATGAGGTCGCGGCGGTGATTCACGGTCCACACGTTGAGTGCCACCCCCGCGTCGCGCGCGCGGGCGACTTCGGCCGAGCCCACCGTCGAATAATGCGGGTGCAGCGCGCGAAAACCGTAGGAAAGGGCGGGTTCGAGGGACTCCACGACCGAGCGCTTCCACAACAACCACCCGACGTCGTAGTCCGGGGCAATCTCTCGCACGCTCAAACACGTCGCGAGGTCAAAGGACGAGAACAAGATCCCTTGAACCCTCGCGTGCTCGCGCACGCAGGCGACCACGGCGCGCACGAACGCGCCCGATTCGTCGTAGCCGGCCTCGGTGGGGAGATTTTTGATCTCAACATTCACCTCGACGCTCGCCAGGGTCACCAGGGCGTCACCGAGTTGACAGACGTAGGGGGGCAGTTCGCCAGCGCGGGTCTTCGCGATGAGACGCCCCTCGACGGCGTCGTCGTGGTGCACAATGAGCGCCCCGTCGGCACTGCGGCGCACGTCGAGCTCGACCCCGTCTACGCCGAGGCGAAGCGCCGCGCGAAAGGCGTCGAGCGTATTCTCACGGGCCTTTTGGTGCGCGCCGCGATGGGCGAAGACTTTGCTCACGGACCCAGTCTTTCAGAGCATTTCGCACCGAGAAGGCGAGAAAATCGGGCAAATGCCCTTGTTTTTGGTCTTGATTTTCAGTAGAATTTCTAGCCGGTCCGCTCACGCGTGCGGGCCCTTTGGCCCCTACTCCCCCCACAGCACGAGGTTTGACATGTCGTTAATCTGGAACCGCACCCACGCCTGGGACGACGCCGATTGGCGCTCGTCGGCCGCCTGTCGCGACACCGAGCCCGAGCTGTTTTTCCCCATTGGCACGACCGGAATGGCGACCGACCAAATCGAATCAGCGAAGCGCGTCTGCTTCCAGTGTGACGCGCAAAAGGCCTGCCTGGAGTTCGCCCTCGCGACCAACCAGGAGTCGGGCGTGTGGGGTGGCACCACCGAAGACGAGCGTCGCAAACTGCGCAAGCAGTGGTTGGCGGCCCGACGCCGCGGTACGACGCTGAACTAGTCGCGCTCGAGTAGCGGCACGCTGACACGCACGTAGGTACCGCCTCCGTCGGCGCCGTCGACCGACTTCATTTCAATCGAGCCCTGCAGTTGGGTCCGTACGAGGTCACGCACGATCGACAGTCCGAGGCTCGTTGGCACGTCGAGTGAAAAGTTCTCGCCGAGGCCCCGGCCGTTATCGCGAATCTCGGCGACCGCGGTGTTTTCGTCACGGCGCAGGTTCAGCGTGACAATGCCCGCGTGGTCAATTTCGACGACTTGGTCACTGAAAGCGTGCTCGACCGCGTTGGTGAGCAGTTCGGTGAGGGCCACGGCGAGCGGTGTCGCGAGGTCCGTCGACAGCACACCGAGTTCACCGTTCACCACGATCTCGACCGGGTGCAGCGCCAAAACGGTGTCTTCGACCAAGGTCACGAGTGAACGCACGATCTCGTCGAAAACGACCTCCTCACCGGGCTCGCGCGAGAGCACTTCGTGCACGACGGCAATGGAGCGCACGCGCCGCTCGGCTTCGAGCAGGGCCACCTTGGTCTCATCGATGTCACTTCGACGAGCCTGCAGTCGCAGCAGCGACGAAATCGTCTGGAGATTGTTCTTGACGCGGTGGTGCACCTCGCGTATCGCGGCCTCCTTGCTCAAGACGATGCGGTCGAGTTGACGAAGATCGGAGACGTCACGCACGCGCACGAGTACACCGGTCACCTGTTGGCGCGCCAGCAGTGGTACGCAGTGAAAGAGAATGGCGACGTCGTGGCCGCGGTCAATCTCTTCGAGCGTGGGCAAGCCAAACTCGAGTGTGCGTTCAACGAATCGTGCCCGCAGGCCCAGTTCGCGTAGCGTGCGTCCTTCGGCCGACGCGTAAATACCGAGGCGGTGTAGTGCGTTGGCGGCGTTAGGCGTGGTGAACTCGACCGCTCCTTCGCCGTTGAGCAAGATAATTCCGTCGCCCACGCGCGGCAGTCCCGGTCCGGCGACGTCCTCTTCTCGAAAGGGGAACGTCCCGTCACTGACCATCGTGCACAGTCGCTCAAAGATTGACAGATAGACCTTCTCGTAGAGCGAGGCACCCATCTGCACCGGCCCTTGGAGGCGCACCATCACCGCGATCACGTCCTCACCGACGCGCACCGGCACGCACCACTGGGGTACCACGTCGTCGAGGCCCGCGACGCGACCCTCGCCCACGACGCGGGCCTTGGTGGCGAAGACTTCGCGCACGAGGGGCCAGACGTCGGCGCGCTGGGTCGTGCCCACGAGGTCGTCAATGATCAAGGTGGAGCGGTTGTTCGGCCGAACCTGCCCTAAGACTACGAAATGTTGGTCACCGCGATTCGTGGGCTCGCTGACCGGCGACATCAGAATCATGTCGGAAAAAGCGAGGTCCGCTAAGAGCGACCACGACGCGACGAGACGCACGAGTTGGGCGACGCCCGCTCGGTTGATGTCGGTGCGCAGCGAGGCGAGTTCAGCGAGCGTCGCCATTAAGCGCTCCGCAAGGGCACCATGAGGCGCTGGCGCGCGTTGAACGAGGCGAGCTCACGCACGCCACGCGCCTCGAGCAGTTGGGCGACCTCACCCACCCCCCGTGAGACCCGTCCGAGCTCGTGCGCGTCCGACGCGGTCGTAAAGCTCACGCCCGCGGCGACGAGGAGATCGAGAAATCCCTCGGCCGGGTACTGCTCGGCGACGGGCTTGTACCACCCGGCCGACGAACACTCGACGGCCACGTTGGCGGCGCGCGCCGCGTCAGTCATGCGCGCCCAAAACTCGCTCGGCGAGGGCGCGACGTAGCCCGCGACTTTGATCAAGTCCGGGTGCGCCAGCACGTCGACGGCACCGCAGGCGGCGAGCTCTTCGAGGGCGTTCGTGTACTGGTCCCAACACTGCTCCACGTCGCGAATCGTCCACTCGCCCATGCTGACGGCGTGGTCGATGTCGTCAAAGGCCCACGCGTCGATCCAGTGCACCGAGCCAATTAAGACGTCGAAGGGATACTCGCGATAGAGCGAGCTGAGCTCGTCCATCTGACCACGGTGATAGTCAACTTCGAGGCCGATTTTGACCGGCAACCCTTCGTCCTTGGCCCGTTGAGCGAGCGTGACGTACGCGTCGAGCGAACTACGCGCGTGAAAGTCCCAGTACTCGGCCATCACGCGTGAGGTCGGTTCGTGGCCCTGGCGCAACCACCACGGACCTACGACGTCGCGCACCTCGACGAATCGATTCGCGTGCTCGGTGAGGGCGAGCTCGCCAACGCCCTGGCGCTGCGCTTCGTCGCAGTAGTTCGCAATCTGATCAATCTCGTACCAGGTATTGGCTACCGAGTGGGGCCACAGATGGAGGTGGTAGTCGAGCACTGATTACACGGTGCCAAAGCCAACCACCCGCTCGCGCGCGGGCGTACCGAACTCGACGTAGGCAATACGCGCCGCCGGCACGCCGACGCGCCGGCCCTTGCGGTCAGTGAGCCAGAGCACTCGGTCGTTGGAGAGTGCTGCTTCGACGTCGGCGCTGAGCGCGTCACGATCGACGTCATCGGCCAACTCGACGTCAATCTCTTTCATCGACTGAACGATGCCTATGCGAATCTCCATCACGGCTCTCCTTTAGAGTGCGAAACGACTCCATGTTACGGCGCTGGGGCATGATGTGTCCCGTGAGTACCTCGACACCAAGTGAGCGCAATCGGCGCTGGGCGGCGACCATGGAAGGCTTCGAAGGCGCCGGTGACGCACTGACGGTCGCGCACCAAAACTCCTCGGCGCGCGTGGACGCGCTGGCGCTCGAAGCGACGCGCACCCGCCAGGCGCGCGAGCAACTGCTCGAGTCGCTCCTCGCCCCGGGCGCGACGCGCGCCGAAGGAGCGGGACAACGAGCGCGCGAGGAAGAGCCCGACACGTGGCGCACGTGCTTTGAACGCGACCGCGACCGTATCTTGCACTCGAACGCCTTTCGCCGCCTCGCGGGTAAGACCCAAGTCTTCGTCTTTCCCGACGACCACATGCGCACTCGACTGACCCACGCCCTCGAAGTCGCCCAGGTCGCCGCGGGCATCGCGCGCCCCCTCGGCTTAAACGTCGCGCTCACCGAAGCAATCGCCCTCGGTCACGACTGCGGTCACGGGCCGGGTGGACACGCCAGTGAAGAGGCCCTCGACCCCTTCGTCGAAGGGGGCTTTGATCACGCGACGTGGGGCGCCGACGTGGCGCTGCGCGAACTGAACCTCTGTCACGAAACGCTCGACGGCATCCGTAATCACTCGTGGTCGCGCCCGGCGCCTTCGACCCCCGAAGGTGAAGTCGTCTCGTGGGCCGATCGCATCGCCTACGTCTGTCACGACTTCGAAGACGCGGTCTCGGCGGGCGTCGTAGACGTCACCGAGCTGCCGACGATTGTTCGCGAGCGCTGTGGCACGCGTCGCGGACACCAGTTGGGCAGTTTCATTAACGCCGTGATCGACACCGTGCGCGCCCACGGGGTCATCGGCATGGACGCACGCCACGCCGAAGCACTCGCCGCCTTTCGGGGCTTTAACTACGAACGTATCTATCTTCGTGGCTCGTCGCGCGATCAAGCGCACAAAGTGGTTTCGATGCTGCGCGTGCTGGTTGAGTACTACGCCGCCCACCCGCTCGCGATTCCCAATCTCGACGCCGACGACGCCCATCTTGATTCCCAGAGCGCGGCACTGCGCGTCGCGGTGCAGTACGTCGCGGGCATGACCGATCGATTTGCCTGTCAGGCGGCGCAGTCGTTGCTCGAGTGGCCCGACGATCAACTCCCCAGTGGTATTGACCGCTGAAGCTCAAGGAACGACGCCGACGCAACTCTTCCGTCGTCAACCGATACGCTGCGTGAGTGAAAAACCGCCACTTCGTCACGATCACTGTTGGACTGGTCGTCACGATTGTCCTCGCGGGAGTGCTGCTCGGCTACGGGTTACACCTGCGCAGTCGAAACTCGCAGCCCCCCATTCCGCGCCCCTACGGCGTGCCGAGCAATCTGTCGACCTCCGTCATCAACTTGATGCAACTCTCGCCCATCCCCCACCGCCCGGCGCCCGACTTCACCTTCGTCGATCAGTACGGCAAGACGATTTCGTTGCATGATCTGCGCGGCAAGAACGTCGTGTTGAACTTCATGGACCCCCACTGCAAGGACATCTGTCCGATCGTCTCCCAAGAGCTCATCGACGCCAACCACGACCTGGGGGCTCTGGCGAAAAACACCGTCTTTCTCGCCATCAACGTCAATCAGTACAACTTGACGACGGCCGACGTGAACAAGTTCACCGACGAACACCGACTCAATACGATTCCAACCTGGCACTTTCTAACGGGCTCGTACGCCGAGCTCGAAAAGACGTGGGCCGCCTACGGCGTCGCGGTGGTGGCCCCCTCGCCCACGGCCGACGTGCAGCACACGTCGGTCACGTACTTCATCAACACTCGTGGCCAAGAGCAGTACCTCGCCGCGCCACAGGTCGATCACACCAGTAAAGGGGTGGCCTACCTTCCGGGCACCGACCTCCTCGCCTGGGGCCAGGGTATTGCACAAGTCGTGAAGGATCTCAAGAGTTAGCGCTTCGTCGCACGAAACCTGACGCGCTGCGTACGAGCGCTCGCCACCGACTTCGGGCGCCTACGACCCGTAATCCCCATGGTTCATCGCCTACTCTGGCGAACTACACGCTTTGGAGAACTCCGTGCCTCGTTTCCCCGTTCGAACGCTGCTGGCCCTCACGACCCTCGGCGCCACGCTCGTCGCGACCAGTGGCGGGGCCGCCACCCCGAGTGGCGCGACGATTCTCGCACGCGCGCTCTCCAACGCGGCCCATTCGACGAGCGTGACGCTGTCGGGTCGCGTCTCTTTTCCCGGTAGCGTCGTCGCCGTCCACGACGGCCTCAACGCCAAAGGCTCGGCGGGCTATACCACCATCTCGGGTATTGGCACCGAGTACGTCGCGGACCGCGTCGGCGGACCCCTCGTCGTCAAGGCGAACTCGTTCAACGTCTTACGAGACGTTCTAGAAGTGCACGCGCCGACCAAGCGCGAACTCAACGTCTGGTACGCCGTCACCACGAGCGATCCGCGTTACTACGGCCTCGCGGGCACCTACGGTGGGCTGTCGCTCGCGCGCTCGTTTTCCTTCTCCCCCGCGGGCTGGAGTCGCCGGGCGACCTACGAAGGGGTGACGACACTTCACGGCGTGCGGGTCTACAAGCTCAAAGCCGCGTCGAACACGTTCGCACCGGGTAAGGGCTTTAACACCACCACGCTCTACGTACGCGACGACGCGCACCCGCTACCCTTCGCGATGACGTACTCCGCACAAGTCCCCGGATTCTTTTACTTCAGCGCCTGGAATCACACCACCGTCGCCTACGCCACGTCGACGTTGAAACTACCGACCTAAGGTGACGCCATGGCCCCGGCGCGGCGTGGGGCAGCGCGAACAGTGCCTCCGACAGGGCCTCGGTGGCTTCCAGGACCGCCCGGTCCTGGCCGTTGAGGCTGGCCTCGCTGACGCCCGTCAGCCCTGCCGCGGTCTCGACCTCAACAAAGATCCACCGCGTCTTGCGGGTCACCTTGGCGACATGGCCCGACAGCCGCACGACCGGGTCGTTCATCATGCCACTGCCGCGGACGCGGCCCCCAGGGCAGTGTCCATTCGTTCGAGCAGGTCGTATTTCGCCTTGATCACGTGTGCATTCATGATGGCTGCCGTGGCCTCGATGTCGCGCGCCGACAGGGCGCGGAGCAGGTTGCGGTGGTCGCTGGAGACGCCGGCAAAACGATCTGGCCCGTAGCCGTAGAGGTGCCAGAGGGCGGCGATCAGCACCCAGTGCTGATCGACGATGGCGACCGCCTGCGGGTTGT
>NCBD01000182.1 GCA_002255315.1 Actinobacteria bacterium 21-64-8
CCCTTATAAGTGGGGTCTGAACCCTTGATGTGCTTTGTGAGCAGGGTGTTCTGTGTTCATGCATGCCGCGAAATGTACTCATGTAACAACAATATTGTCTCGGCGTGTCTTCAGTCTAATCAACTATGTTCGTGTTCTGATTGTGCTAGAAAGTAATCATGTATGTGACGCGGGTGCCGAACCGGGGGTCACCGCCAGCGGTCCTGTTGCGCGAAAGCTACCGCGAAGACGGCAAGGTGAGAACCCGCACCCTGGCCAACCTGTCACGCTGGCCCGAGCACAAGGTGGACAAGCTGCAGCGGGCGCTCAAGGGCCTGCCCGTCTCGCGGGAGCTTCCCGAGGCGTTTGAGATCACCCGCAGCCTGCCCCACGGGCATGTGGCCGCGGTGCTGGGGACGGCGCGGGCGCTCGGGGTGGAGGAGCTGATCGACCCCGACCCGTCGCGGCGCCGGGACCTGGTGACCGCGATGCTGGTGGCCCAGGTGATCGCGCCCGGCTCCAAGCTGGCCACCGCGCGTGGGCTGCGCGACCAGACCGCCACCAGCTCGCTGGGTGCGGTGCTGGGGGTCTGCGGCTGCGACGAGGACGACCTGTATGCGGCGATGGACTGGGTGTTGGCCCGCAAGGACACCATCGAAAAAACATTGGCTGCCCGGCATTTGGTCAATGGCACCCTGGTGCTCTATGACGTGTCCTCGGCCGCGTTCGAGGGCCGCACCTGCCCGCTGGGGGCGATCGGGCACCCCAGAGACGGGGTCAAAGGCCGGCGCCAGATCGTCTACGGGCTGCTGTGCTCGACGGCCGGGGTGCCCATCGCCATCGAGGTGTTCGACGGCAACACCGCCGACCCGAAAACCCTGGCCACCCAGATCAGCAAGCTCAAGGACCGGTTCGGGCTGACCCGGGTCTGTCTGGTCGGGGATCGGGGCATGCTGACCAGCGCACGCATCACCGACGAGCTGCGCCCCGCCGGACTGGACTGGATCAGCGCGCTACGCGCCCCGCAGATCAAAGCCCTCGTGCACGCCGAAGCGCTGCAACTGACGCTGTTCGACCAGCAGGACCTCGTCGAGATCAGCTCCCCGGATTTTCCCGGGGAGCGGCTGGTGTGCTGCCACAACCCCACCCTGGCCGACCAGCGGACCCGCAAACGCCGCGACCTGTTGGCCGCCACCGAAAAAGAGTTGACCACCATCGCCGCGGCCACCGCGCGAAACAAACGACCGTTACGCGGCCAAGACAAAATCGCGCTGCGGGTGGGCAAGGTGATCAACCACTACAAGATGGCCAAACACTTCACCATCACCATCACCGACGAGGCGTTCACCTTCACCCGCAACGACGAGGCCATCGCCGCCGAGGCGGCCCTCGATGGCATCTACGTGCTGCGCACCAGCCTGCCCACCGACACCCTCGGCCACGACGAGGTCGTGTTGCGCTACAAGGGACTCGAAGACGTCGAACGGTTCTTCCGCACCCTTAACACCGAACTCGACGTACGCCCCATCCGCCACCGCCTGGCCGACCGGGTCCGTGCCCACATGTTCTTGCGGATGCTGTCCTACTACATCAGCTGGCACATGAAACAAGCCCTGGCCCCGATCCTGTTTCACGACCACGACAAACCCGGCGCGGCCGCCAAACGCACCAATCCCGTTGCCGCGGCCCAACGTTCCGACACCGCCCTGGCCAAGGCCGCCCGCAAACACACCCAAGACGACACCCCGGTGCACAGCTTCACCAGCCTGCTCGCCGACCTGGCCACCATCTGCTCCAACCAGATCCAACCCGCCAACGACACACCAGCATTCACCATGCTCACCACGCCCACCCCACTGCAGCGACGGGCCTTCGAACTCCTCGGCGTCACCCACCGCCTGGGCACGTAGTCAGTACATAACCCAAACCCGCAGGTCAACGCCCACCCATCAACCCATCAGGGGGAACTTCGGGCTAGACCTTGTCGGCGTACGCCGACCATTCCAGCTCGGATGCCCTGAGCTTGCGGCCGGTGGGTTCGACGTAGCGCTGGACGAGTTCGTCGGGCCCGGCCTGCTCCACCAGCCGCCAGCCGTAGTCGGCGATGAACCCGGCGACCTCGTCGGGCTG
>NCBD01000183.1 GCA_002255315.1 Actinobacteria bacterium 21-64-8
TCGCTACGACGATCTAGCTTCCGTCATGGACACCATGGTCAAAGGTGACGCGAACTACCACTACTCGGTCGCCTGGGTTGACTGCATGACGAGGGGCACACACCTGGGCCGCGCGATACTCACCCGCGGCGAGCACGCCACGCGCGACCACGTCGACGAGGCCGCCTTGGTCGCGCCGCGACCAAGTCGCGTGCGCGTACCCGTGGCGCCCCCGAGCGGGCTCTTAAATCGCCTCAGTGTGCGGGCCTTTAATGAACTCTGGTTTCGCTCGGCCCCGCGCCACGAAGTACGCGAGGCGCAGTCGATTCAGAGTTTCTTTCACCCCCTCGACGGCGTGGCCGACTGGAACCTGCTCTACGGTAAGCGCGGCTTCGTGCAGTACCAGTTCGTGGTGCCCGACGAATCCGCCTCGACCATCGAAACGGTGATCGAGCGACTCGCCCGCGCGAACGTCGCGAGTTTTCTTGGCGTCTTGAAGCGCTTTGGACCAGCGAACCCCGCGCCACTCTCCTTTCCCCAACCCGGTTGGACCCTCGCGCTCGATCTGCCCGTCGGCCCACGCTCCCTCGCGGGCGTGCTCGACGGACTCGACGAGCTGGTCGTCGCGGCCGGTGGGCGCGTCTACTTCGCCAAAGACGCCCGCCTCAAATCCGAGCACGTCGCGGCGATGTACCCACGCTTGGGCGAGTTCCAAAACCTCAAAGCGCGCCTCGATCCCCAGGGTCAGCTCACGAGCGACCTCGCGCGACGACTCGACCTAGTAGGAAAGTAGATATGGAAAACGCCTTCGGTCAACCACAAAACGTCGTCGTACTGGGCGGCAGCTCGGACATCGCGCGCGCGATCGTGAAAAAACTCTGCGCCGCGCGAACCCACAGCGTCGTACTGGCCGGACGCAACCAGGAACTCCTCGACGCCGCCGCCAGCGAAGCTCGCGACTACGGCGCGGCGAAGACCGACACCGTGCTCTTTGACGCAGAAGATCCGAGCAACGCCGCGCGCGTCGTCGCCGAGTGCTTCGACAAGATGGGCGACCAGGTCGACCTCGTGATCGTGGCGGTCGGGCTCTTAGGGGACCAAGCGGCCATGCAAGACAGCGCCGACGCGAGTGCCCAGATGATGACCGTGAACGTCACGTGGCCCGTCGCCGCGCTCGCCGAGGTGCGCCGCCTGCTCGTCGCCCAGGGACGCGGGCGCATCCTCGTCATGAGTTCGGTCGCCTCGATTCGCGTGCGCAGCGTCGCCTACCTCTACTCGGGCGCGAAGGCCGGGCTGGACCGACTCTGTCTGGGCATGGCCGACTCACTCGAGGGTACGGGCGTCACCTTGCAACTACTTCGCCCGGGCGTCGTGCGCACCAAGATGACGGCGGGTCTACCCGAGATTCCCTTTACCACGGGTCCCAACGAAGTCGCCGAGTACGTGCTGCGCGGACTGGCGAGCGGTCAACGCGTCATCTGGAGTCCACCTATTTTGCGCTACGTCTTTGCGATCTTGCGCCACCTGCCCGCGCCCCTCTTTCGAAAGATCGCCGACCGCTAGGACGGGGCTCGACAAGAGCGCTCGACGCGGCACTACGGACGACCCGCTCGGGGCCGAGCCGGTACTCGCTTCACCACTCGAAAATACGCGCCGCCAGACGCGCAACGCTTTGTCGCTACCCACGTCACCCCCGTGACCCTCGCCGCTGGTGCGTGCGTCGTGGAGTATCGCTACGGTCCAGGGGTGAGCTGCTGGGCGTTCGCCCTCACTCCCTCGAGACGGCATCAGCACCTCGAGGGTTGTGAGAGGTTGGTTAGCCCGCGCTCGTCGACGACGTCGCGGCACTCGACTTGGAAGCGGTCGCCGACTTCATCTGGCTCGGTCGCAGCGACATCGTATAGAAGTCGCGCACCCACCAGTTGGCAAAGAAGCGCCCCGGGTTGCCAATCATCTGGTTCGCGCTGCCGTTCACGCCACTTAACAGGTTCGTCCCGTTGGCGCCGTTGACGGGTGCGCCGATCTTGCCGGTGTAGGTGGTGTACTGGACCCAGTCGGTGTTGATGTCGAGCTCCATCGCGCGCACCGCGCCCGCGCGCACCAACACGTTCGCGAGGTCCGCGATCGAGAGGCTCGGACCCCCGACGTAGAGAATCGCGCCGTCTTTGGTGACCCCAAGACCCGAGCGCCAGACGTTAAAGGTGCCCCCGAGGGTCGCGCCCCACTTGAGAGCGTTCGCGGCGTCGAGTCCCGGGACCGGCTTGCCGTTTTGGACGATCAAGTCCAAGTTCTGGCGCACCGACTCAATCTGATTGGACATCGTGAGACCGTTTTGGCCCCACGCGCCCACGGTCATCGTGCCGTCTTTAAAGACGACCACCGACGCCGCTCCGACGCGCAGGGGAATGATCATCTTGCCCTGGGTGAAGTAGCCCCCGTGCGCGTCGCTCATGCGAAAGCCCGCGTTAAAGGCGGCGACCAGGTTGGTGGAGTTGGCGGGAGTAATCGGTGCGCTGTAGCGGTACGGTCCGCCGCCGGGAATCTGTGAACCCGAGTAGAGCTGGGCGCGTAGCAGCGTCGGGTCCATCCACGCCACGCCCACCACGTAGCTCGTGTTCACCGCGTTCGGGCGCACGAACGCTTCGTAGATCGTCGGCGTCCCGTTCGCGGTCGTTCGACCCGCCACGTGCCAGACGCCCTCGCCGGGCAGTGGCTTGCCGGCCGGTGAAGGGATCGTCGCGGGCGGGGGCAGGTGGTTGCCCTTGGGGATGTGGAGTGCGGTCGGTCCAGAACCAAAGGCCCGCAACTGAGGCTTACCGCCCTTGGCGGGTGGATTCATTTTGTAGTACTCGGTCTCGGCCCAGGTGACGAAACTGCCGATGCCGTGTTCGCGACCCCACTCGGCGATTCGCGCCATCGACGAGACCCCGAAACTCGGATTAGTGAGCGCCATGACGAGGGTGATACCGAGGTAGCTAAAGACCACGAGGGTCACCACCGAGAGCAGCGCGATCGCGCGACGGCGCCAGTAGACGCGCTTGGGGTGGCGGTGAGAGCGGGGCGGCGCCGGGGGGCGGTAGACGGGCCGGGTAGAAACCATGAGGTCCCCATTCTTTCACCTGGGTCTAAGACCGCCTTAAGAGGCCGGTAACCATTCTTACGAAGGATTTACAAGCGTGTGAGGGGGGTCATAGCGAGCACTAACTGCTTCGTGCCGTGCTCGTCAAAGGCGACGCTCGCTCGCGCGTGCGTCCCCTCGCCTTCAATGGCCACGACGGTTCCCGGGCCGTAACGATCGTGACGGACCCGCTCGCCGCGGGCGAGCCCTAAGAGTTCGGCGCCGGTCGAGCGCACGGGCGGCGCCACCCCCGCGCCAAAGGCTCGGCCCTCGGTAAAGGACGAACCACGTCCGGTGAATCCTTCGTCGTCGACGAAAGTGCTTCGCCGAAGCGGCACGCTCGCCGAGAGGTCGTGGACGAGTTCGGGCGGCACCTCTTGGAGGAAGCGACTGGCGATCGTGTCGACGCGGTTACCCCACTGCGTGCGACTCCAGGCGTGGGTGAGCACGAGGTGACGCATGGCGCGCGTGATACCGACGTAACAGAGACGGCGTTCCTCTTCGAGCTCCGCCTC
>NCBD01000184.1 GCA_002255315.1 Actinobacteria bacterium 21-64-8
ACGACCTTTTTGAGTGCGTACGCCGACGTCAACGAGCACTTCTCGGCGCTCATCTCAATGCTCTTTCCCGGAGGTCAGGGCCGCTTGAATCTCTCAGAGCCCGACGATCCGCTCAACACGGGAGTCGAGATTGAAGTGCGTCCGATGGGTCGTAACGTTCGGCGTATCTCGCTGCTCAGTGGCGGTGAGCGCTCGATGGCGGCGCTGGCTTTTCTCTTCGCGGTCTTTCGCTCGCGCCCGTCGCCTTTTTACATGATGGACGAGGTGGAAGCGGCCCTTGACGACGTCAACTTGCAACGTTTCTTGAGCCTCGTTGACGAGTTCCGCGACGAGGCGCAACTCTTAATTGTCACGCACCAAAAACGCACGATGGAAGCCGCCGACGCACTGTACGGCGTGACGATGGTGCCCGGTGCGTCGTCGAAGGTCGTCAGCCAGCGAGTCAAGCGCACGCGCGAAATCGAGCGCGCGTGAGTACGGTCCTCATTGTCGTCGCGCTCGTCGTAGTGGTCGCACTGGTGTTGGTCGTGGCCCGTCGTCGTCGCCACGTCGGGGTGCTCGAAGCGCCGCGCGCGCCCATGCCCGACGTGCTCGTCCACGAGGTCGCGGAGCGTCCGAGTCTCGCCGCTGCGCCGGGTCTGTCAACGAGACTCGGCAGTTCGCGCGGTGTCTTCGAGCGAGTGCGCTCGCTCGGCGCGACGAACGCACTGAGTCCCGAAAGCCTCGACGTGGTCGAAGAGGTACTACTACGTAGCGACGTCGGCGTGGCGACCACCAACGCCGTGCTCGAGCAACTGCGCACCCACGGCGCGCCCGAAGGAGTGGCCGCGGCCGTGCGCGCCGAAGTGATGAAGTCTTTTGAACGCGATCGATCCTTTCGCGTGAGCGCTGACGAGGGTCGCGTCGCGGTCTGGCTTTTCGTGGGGGTGAACGGCGTCGGCAAGACGACGACGGTCGCGAAGTTGGCGTCACGATTTACCGCCGAAGGTCACTCCGTGGTCTTGGCGGCGGGCGATACCTTTCGCGCCGCGGCGGCCGACCAGCTGCAGGCCTGGGCCGAACGCACGGGCGCCGATTTGGTGCGCGCGCACGAGGGGGCGGACCCTGGCTCGGTCGTGCACGACGCGCTCGGACGCGCCAAGGCTCGCGGGGCCGACCTGGTCCTCGCCGACACGGCCGGACGTCGCGCGAACTCGACCAATCTGCTCGACGAGCTCGCCAAGGTCCGACGCGTGGCGGACCGCGATCCCGGTCAAGTCGTCGAAACCTTGATGGTCCTTGACGCCACGACGGGCCAAAACGCGCTGAGCCAGGCCAAGGAGTTCCTCGCCGCCGCGCAAGTCAGTGGCATTGTGCTGACGAAACTCGACGGTACCGCGCGCGGGGGGATTGTCGTCGCCATCGAACGTGAACTGGCGATTCCCGTGAAGTTCATCGGGGTGGGCGAAGGGGTCGCTGACCTCATGGTCTTTGAGCCCGAGGTCTTCGTCGACTCGCTCTTGAGCGCCTGACGGTAGCCTCAGAGCCATGTTTGATGGGTTAAGCGAGCGTCTCGAGCGCCTGGGGTCGTCACTGCGTTCCAAAGGTCGCTTGAGTGACGCTGATCTCGACGCGGCCCTCGCCGACGTGCGAAGTGCGCTGCTCGAAGCTGACGTGGAGCTCTCCGTGGTACGCGCCTTCGTCGACGCCGTGCGCGAGCGTCTCGCCGGCGTCGCGCTGAGCCAGAGCCTCACCCCGGGTCAGCAGGTCATCAAGGCCGTACACGAGCAACTCGTCGAAGTCCTGGGCGCGTCGCCCCTGAAGGTCACCTACGCCTCGAAGCCCCCGACGGTCGTGTTGCTCGCCGGACTCCAGGGCGCGGGCAAGACCACGGCGGCGGCCAAACTCGCCCACTGGTTCAAACAGCAAGGTCGCCAGCCGTACCTCGTCGCCGCCGACTTGCAGCGCCCCGCCGCGGTCGAACAGTTGCGCGTGCTCGGCCAGCAGATTGGCGTCGACGTTTACAGCGACCCCTCGACGCCCGTGCAGGTCGCTCGTCACGGACTCGACGAGGCCAAGCGCCTCGGTCGCGACGTCGTGATC
>NCBD01000185.1 GCA_002255315.1 Actinobacteria bacterium 21-64-8
CTGGGGCGCTACCTGATCACGGCCGGCGCGGTGGTCGCGCTGCTCACCTACGGCGGCGTCTTCGTCGCCGGTGCCCGCGTCGCCTGGATCGTGCACACCTTTCCGCTGCTGCCGATCGCCAGCGCGGCGTTGGCGATGCATCCGCGCACCCGGCGCTGGCTGCAGGGCTAGCCCGGGCTAGCCCCAATACCGTTCAGTTAAGGTATTGGACTCTGATGTCGGGTGGGTGTTCGGGTTGGGGCCAGTGAGCATGGGCGGCGCGTTTGACGTGCCATTTCGGCATTTTGCGTTTGATCACGCGGGGTGCTGAGCGGTGGCGGCGGGCCGGGTTGAGGCGGTCGAGCAGTCGGCGTAGGAAAGCACGCCAGTGCCGCTCCGGGGTTTCAGGGTGGTCAGGGGGGGAAAGCGCCCTGCTGGGCGACGGATTGGCGCACGATGCGCAGCGCAGCGGTAAAACTGACGCGGTCGGGGTCGTGCCCGGCGTGTTCGGCGGCCTGGGTCATCAGGGAGCGGATGGCGTAGTGGCAGCACAGATGTCCCCAGATCTCTTGCAGCACCAGGTCGGGGGATTTCGAACGCAACACGATCCGCGGCCCACGCTGATGTGTTTTGAGCTCGTCGAAGGTGCTTTCGATCTCCCAGCGCTGGGCGTAGGCGGCGGCCAGTTCGACCGCCGGAGCCTGCTCGGGGTCGGTCAGCGTGGTCAGCAGCCGGTAGACGGTGGGATTGTCGCGTCCGTCGTCGATGGTGTAGTCGATGACGCGGGCCAGCATCGGGATACTGCTGCGGTCGTCAGCGCGGCGTAGATGCGCCAGCCAAGAACCGTCGGGAAGGTCTTCGACGTGTGAGGGCCGGGGCGCGTTGGCATCGGTTCGCACCCGCCACAACAGATCGGCTCCGGTCGAAGATGCCTTGCGCCACAACGCATAGGAGAAGAACCCGCGATCGGCGAGCAGCAACATCTGCGTGCTCAACGCATCCAACAATCCTTCGGCCAGTGCGGCCTCCGAATCCCGATAGCCTCCGATCTGCACAGCGAAAACCGCGTGCGTGGCGCACTCAGCCAACCCAACGACCCGAGCCTGAGGGAAGGCGGCCTTTTCGCCCTTGTTCACCCCCGGCCGGCCGAAATACTCGTCATTGACCGGTGTGTCGGCCACATCCAGACACGTCCCGTCGATGGCGACCAACCGCCGTCCGGCCAGCCACGCACCCGGGGTATCCGGCACGGCCAACGGGCGGGCCACCCGGGAAAACAGTCTGGCCAGCGGCGCTGACCCCAGCCGCTCCCGGGCCTGAAAGATCGCCGACTTCCCCGGCAACCGATAACTTTCGCGCCACCCCGACGCCCACGCCAAACCATCGGTGAGCTGGCCCAACACATCCTCATACGAGCCCTCCGAATACAGGCCCATCGCGATCGCGAAATACGCCATCACCCGCGCCGGCAGCGACCGATGCCGCTGCTGCATACGACCCGCCTCCGCGATCGCCTCATCTACCAGCGCCGCCGGAAACACCCGCGTCAACACCCCCACCGACACCAGATCCGACAACCGCCGATCCGACTCAGGCTTACGCCAACCCGCACGAGGCATACCCTACAAACTACACCCATGTAGTCTTAACTGAACGGTATTGGGGTTAGCCCTCGACGGTGTAGCCCATCGGCATCAGGACGCTCTTCTGCTGCGTGAAGTGCTCGACACCCTCGGGCCCGTTCTCGCGGCCGATGCCGGAGTTCTTGTAGCCGCCGAACGGGCAGCACGGGTCGAAGGCGTACCAGTTGATGGCGTAAGTCCCGGTGCGGATCTTCTCCGAGATCTCGATGCCCTTGGGGATGTCGGAGGTCCACACGCTGCCGGCCAGGCCGTACGCCGAGTCGTTGGCGATCTTGATCGCGTCGTCCACGGTGTCGTAGGGGATGACCGCGAGTACCGGCCCGAAGATCTCCTCCTGGGCGATCGTCATCTTGTTGTCGACGTCGGCGAACACCGTGGGCTCCACGAAGAAGCCGTTGTCCAGACCTTCGGGGCGGCCACCGCCGCATACCAGCCGGGCGCCCTCCTCGACG
>NCBD01000186.1 GCA_002255315.1 Actinobacteria bacterium 21-64-8
CGAGGTCCCAGCGCGGCAGCACGTTCGTCGAAAAGCGACTGTGCACGACTGCGATTGCGGATTGGAGTCTTTCGTCTCGTAAATCCTCGTAGTACAGACGAAGTTGCGGTGAGGAGAGCATGCCCTTATAGATAAGGATCTTGGACGAGCACGACGAGGCGTACGCCGGGTGTTCGTGTTCGACGAGTTTGCGCGCGCAATATAAAAGACCTTCAAGATTGTCACTTGGACTTATTGGAGCCACGACTTGCTGGTACATCCAAGGTTCAGACGCTTTCGACGTGGAGCCGAGAATCGACGAGTCGACGGGGACGAGTCGCCAGGTGAGCGTCGAAAGTCCGAGCGATTCGAACACCGTTTCGATGGCGGACTGCTGGGCTTCAAGGCCGACCTCGCGGGACAACATCCACTGGGCCACGCCGTACTCGCCCGGACTCGGTAATGAAATATCCAGGACGGCACGCAAAAATGCGTCGGGCAATTGCACCAAGATGCCCGCACCGTCGCCACTGTCGACGTCAGCGCCAACGGCGCCGCGGTGTTCGAGATTTTCGAGAATCGTCAGTGCGTCGCTAATCGTTCCGAACGATGGCGTGCCGGTGAGATCAGCAATCATTCCGACGCCACAGGCGTCATGCTCAAAGGAAGGGTCGTAGAGAGTTTTCGTCATAGTCGTTGCCTTTTGGGGCAACGTTGACCCGCCTCGAAGTATACCGAACGAGGTCCGTACGCGGCGAGCCCTACGCTGGTCTCGTGTCTAGAGATCGTCGCGCGATTGTCGTAGGTGGCGGCATCATCGGTTTGTCGACGGCCTTCCGACTGGCGCGCGAGCAATGGAAGGTCACGCTCTTTGATCCCGCCCCGGCGCGCGGTGCGACGTGGGCGGCGGCGGGAATGTTGGCGCCTAGCGCAGAGGTTATTCCGGGTGAGCGTGAGAACTTTGAGCAACAGCGAGGCGCGCTGAGAGCTTGGCGTAACTTTGCCGACGAACTCGTGGACGCGGGCGCCTTCGCGCCCATGATGCGTGACACTGGCACTTTGCTCGTGGGTTGGGACGCGAGTGATCGCGCGTACGTCGAGCAGTTCGCGAGCGTTGCACGAGACTTTGGCGTCGACGTGACCGAGGTAGCGCGCCACGATCATCCAGAACTGTACGACTCGTTGTCGCCGCGCGTGCTTGACGGCTACTTACTCAAGGGTGATGGCTGGATTGACCCTGACGAAGCGGTGGACGCGTTGCTGCAAGCCAACGAGCATCTCGGTGTGCGCGTGATTCGAGAACTGGTCGCGCGCGTGGAAACGAGCCCAGAAGGGGTAATCGCGCACGGGTCGTCGTGCACCGTTGAGGCCGAGTTCGGCATTCTCGCGACGGGCGCGAGTTCGTTGCCCCAGGGTGCCTACGGTACGCACAGCGTTCGACCTATTCGTGGCATCACGGTGCGCCTGCAAGGTCTCGACCGGTCTGCCCAGCCGACGCTGCGCGCCTTCGTGCGTGGGCGCACCTTCTACCTCGTGAGTCATCCCAGTGGTTACTGCATCGCGGGGGCCACCTCCGAGGAACGACCCGACGCGCACGTGGAGGTGGGCGAACTCGCGAATCTGCTACGAGATGCCCTCGATTTGGTGCCGAGCCTGGACGGAGCACAGTTGGTAGAAACACGCTACGGACTGCGACCCGTGTCCAATGACCTCGATCCCTTCCTCGAGGTTCTCGAAGGCGGGAAGTGGATCTGGTCCTCAGGTCATTTTCGTCACGGCGTTACGATGGCACCCCTCGCTTCACGAGACACCCTGAAACTTCTCGCGTCGCTCGAACCATGATCGTTAATGGTACCTACTATGAGTTCGACGGCTGCACGGTGACGGCGCTGCTCGATTTTCTAGAAATAGAACCACGTGGCGTTGCGGTCGCCGTTGATGGTGAAGTGGTGCCGCGTTCGAGGTGGCACGAAGTTTCAATTTCTGGCGGGGGCGTGGTAGAGATTTTGACCGCCGCCGCGGGTGGTTAAGGAGAAGATCAGCATGGGTACTGAAGAGTTGGTGCAAGCACTCGACGAGCGCATTCTCGACGCC
>NCBD01000187.1 GCA_002255315.1 Actinobacteria bacterium 21-64-8
GCGGCGATTGTTTCCTGGCCGGTTTCGTGGGCGCACTCAGCGACAGTCAACCCGTTGACGAGGCCCTCCGACTCGCGTCGGCGGCGGCCACGGCCAACGCCCAAGTCCCGGGTCCCGGAATTTTCGACCTCCAGGACGTCGAAGCATTCTTGTCCGAAACCACGACGACGACACTGGAAGCGTAGTTCTCACTTCAGGATTGATGTTGCCCTACGGCGAGTCGGGAACTGGGGAGAAGGATCCGCGAACTCCAACTTCACCGCTTGAAATTGAGCCGCGCCGCCGAGGGGACTACGCCTGCCGGACCTCTTGGCATGAGGAAGACGACGTGACGCTCCGCGATGAAACTCCCTTTCCGCATGTCGGTCGACCGATATCTCGCGAATTATGAGGACGCTGAATTCGTCGCGGTGTAGACGGAAGGCGGTATTCCGAGGAGCTCCAGGACCTGGAGTTGCAGGGGCGTGAGGGTCGGTTCGTAGGTCCTCACGATCGTGCCCTCCGCGTCGCGGAGCACGTGGCGAGCGACGCGGGCGAAGATCTCGAGCACGCGTTCGGCGCTCGGTGCAGTGCACTCGCGAAGCTCGGGGTAGAGCGGAATACTGGCTCGGTTCGCCGTCTTCATAGCGGTGCGAATCTCTCGCTCGATCAATGCCTGGATAACGAGCGCGAAGAAGTGGCAACAGAGCAGCCCCTCGATGCGCACCGGGTCCTTCAAGAACACCGGCGCCACGAGTTGGTGGCCCTTCAACTGCGCGTGACGGCGCTCGAGGTTCGGCTGGTATTTGTAGGCGTTGAGGACTTCGGCGGGCGTCATGTTCCGATCGTTGGTGACGAGCGGGAACGTGCCGTCGCTCTTCGCCTCCGCGCTCACCGCGTCAGTGCGCACCGAAAACGACAACGTGAAGCGACTCGTCACCCGCTTCACGTAGTGGGTCGAGGGACCGGGACGACCGCGACGAGCCTGGCGAAAGCTCTCCTCGGGCACCTCCTCGACGTGAGTCGTGAAGTAGCGCGTAGTCCCCGCGTTCGCGAGGACGTTCTCGACGCTGTTCTCCACGGCGACGACGCTCTTCAGTCGGCAACGCGGTCCGGCGAGCTTCGCCGACAGAGCTTCGAGCGCCGCCTCGCCGGCCGCGATTCTTGACGCGCGCGTGGCGGCGTCACGAATCTGCTTCGAGTTCGAGTGCACCCAGATCACCCGATATCCGGCGGTTGACGGGAGCGGGGACTCGAAGGTCCGCCAGACTTCGTCGGGGTCACCGTTGCGACGGGCGGGTCGTCGTCGGGCTTCACTCCAGCTCGGTGCATGATCCTGGATCCATTTCTTGAACCAGGTGACCTCTTTGCGGTTGTTCGCGAGAACCGTCACGAAGCGTCCGTGGTTCGCGTCGATGTGGCGAAGCGCAGCCTCGTTGGCGAGCTTGCCGTCGGCGATATAGAGGAAGTCGTCTCGCCCGACCAGTTCGCGCAGTTGGTCCCAAGTCGCCACGTGGGTCGTGTCGTCGCTGGTGTTGCCCGACTCCACGCGGTAGCTGAGCGGCACCGCACCGTCGGCACTGATACTCAGCAGCCACACCAATTGGCGCAAATCTTCTCCGAACTACCGGCACGCAGTCGAAGACATCAAGAGGACGACTTTTCGAAGAGTTCAGTTAAGCGTTGCAGTCGGTGTCGATGAGGGTTCACTCTGTTCGGGACGCGGCGGGGTGGTGACGACGCGAACGGCAGTGCGAGCGAAGCCGGGCGTGTCGAGGTAGACCTCGGTCTGTCGGGCCGCGATCTCGTCCATGGTGGCAAGCTTCTCTCGCGTCGCGGCGAGGCTCACCTCGAGTCCTTCGCTTTCACCGGACCAGCCCTCGCGGATGGCTTCGTCGATGCGCGACCCGAGGTTGACCTCAATCTCGACGAGACGTGACCGCTGGCGCGGGTCGGGGCGAAGCAACGGGCAGCGGATGCAGCTGTGTTCGTGGATGCAGGGCGTGGCGTAGGAGCGACCGCATGTCCCGAGTGAGAGTTTCCGGCGCTCGAAGTGACCGAGGAACTCCTCCCACTCCTC
>NCBD01000001.1 GCA_002255315.1 Actinobacteria bacterium 21-64-8
ACCAAGTTCGGAATCGCGAGAGACCGCGACGGTGCCTTCGAGTTCGTCGACGACTTGGGCGACGATGGAAAGCCCGAGGCCCGAACCGGGGAGCGAACGCGCGCTGGGCGAGCGCCAGAATCGGTCGAAGATGAAGGGCTGTTCGTCGTCAGTAATCCCCGGACCAGAGTCGCTCACGGTTACCACGCCCTCGCGCGACGTGACCTTAATGCGACCATTGCGAGGTGTGAATTTCACCGCGTTGGTCAAAAGGTTCGAGACGGCGCGCACCAGACGATCGCGTCGCCCGAGCACGTAGGAGGTCTCGAGTTCCACCTCGATCGTGATGTCACTGAGTCGCGCGTACGTGCGCGCGGTCTCGACGCACTCTTCCACGCAGTCATCGAGGCGAAGCTCTTCGACCGGCCCCTCGGAGCGTTCCCCGCGCGAGAGTTCGCCAAGGTCGGTGACGAGTGCGGCGAGTTCGTCGACCTGAGTGATCATGTCGTCGGTAATTTGGCGCACTTCATCTTCACTGAGACGCGACGAGCGCGAGAGCACCTGGGCGTTGGTGCGCAGCGAGGTGAGGGGAGTGCGCAGTTCGTGACTCGCGTCGAGAACGAGTTGGCGCTGGAGCGTTTGGCTGTTTTCGACGCTGCGCAGGAGTCGATTAAAGACCCTGCGGAGCCGCCCCAGTTCGTCGGCGTCACCTTCACTTAATCGATACTGCAAATCGTTGGTTTCGGCGACGGTCTCAATTTCGTTGGTGACCTCTTCGAGAGGGTGCAGAGCTTGACGGGCGAGAAAGAGCCCCAGGGCGAGAGCGAGCAAGAGTCCACCGGCGGCGACCAACAGCAGTGTGGCGACCAAGTGGTGGAGCTCGTTGATCTGACCGGTGATGTCGACAATAAAGAGTTGGGCCGACGTGGTGGCAATCTGGCAGATGCCGTTGCCGGTGGGACAGCTCACGAGCGAGTTCGCGGGCAGCGCAATGAGCAGTTCACGGTAGCTCTGCGTGCCGATGGTGATGGTGCGCAGGACTTGGGTCGTTGACTTACCTTTGGCAATCTGGAGAATCGTCTGGTCGATGGGCACCTTCGACGTGGGCTGGGTGGTGCCGTTCGGTAAGACGATTTCAAAGTACGAGCCCGTGACCCGCGCGCCTTCGTCGGAGTTGACGTCGGGGTTATTTGGCCCCGTGGGCGTCGACCCTGGCGCGACGTGGGCGTTGTAGGAGTTTTGGATGAGCGACTCGTCCACGGAGTGCATGAGAGCGTTGCGCGTCGTAATGAATGAGGCGAGACAGGCGAGTACGACCGCGATTGCCGCGGCGGCCACGGTGGCGGAGATGACGCGCGAGCGAAAGGTCACGAGGTGCGAAGGGCGTACCCCACGCCGCGCACCGTTTGAATCAACCGCGTCTCGCCGCCCTCTTCGAGCTTGCGACGCAGGTAGCCGATGTAGACCGCGAGTGAGTTGGTGCCTGAATCAAAGTTGTAACCCCACACCAGATCCAAAATCTGGTCGCGGGTCAACACTTGGCGAGGGTGCTGCAAGAACAACTCCATGAGGTCAAACTCAATTTTCGTCAGATCTACCCGGCGCGGGCCGCGAGAGACCTCGCGAGTTTGGGGGTTGAGCGACAGGTCCTCAAAGCGCAAGACGGAGCCGTCTGACTCGGCGGCGTTGTGTCGACGCAGCAGTGCCCGTAGGCGGGCTAAGAGTTCGGCGAGGTCAAAGGGCTTGACGAGGTAGTCGTCGGCGCCGACGTCGAGACCCTCCACGCGATCGTTCACGGCGTCGCGGGCGGTCAACATCAATATCGGCGTCGTGTCGCCCGATCGTCGAATTCGCCGGCAGATCTCGAGTCCATCAATATCGGGCAGTTGCAGGTCGAGCACGATCGCGTCGGGCGCACGCAGTTGCACCGCTCGCAACGCACTCGTTCCGTCATCAAAGAGTTCGACGTCGTAGTTTTCCATGCGCAGGGCCCGCCCGAGCGAGGTGCGAATGGCGGCGTCGTCGTCAACAATCGCGATGTAGGGGTTATTCGCGGCAGTCGTCACGGTAGGACTTTCTCAGGCTGGTCGGTAAGGCTCTAGTGTTGCTGTTTGGCATTAAGCGTCACCAGACATTCTCTAAGAATCTACGAAGATTGTCGAATTGGCGATGGCGGGTAGTTCAATTGGCAGAACGGCGGACTTTGAATCCGTAGGTTGGAGGTTCGAGCCCTCCCCCGCCAGCCACCAGTACTGACTAGTCCTTCACTGACTAGTCCAGCACGAGGCGCGCCAGGAGCGCCGCCATCTCGAGCGGCTGGTCGCCCTGGATGGAGTGACCGCTGCGGGCGACGTGCACGACGCGCGCCTCGGGGGCCACCTCGAGCAGTTTGGCCTCGTCTTCGTCGTCGACCACCGAACCCGGTCCCATCGCGCGCAACAAGGTGACGGGCATCGAAAGCTCGCCGATCGTCGCCCACAGGTCGCCGGCGTCGGGTGCGCTGAGGGGCGAGGGCGCGTGTTGCTGGTGGCGCCAGACCCAGGTGCCGTCGTCGCGCTGAATGGCGTTGTGCAAAATGCCGCGGCGAAGCGACGAGACCGAACGCGTGGGGTTGTGTTCGACCGTGCGCGCGAGCAACGCCTCAAAGTTGTCGAAGGTTTTGGGACCGTTGACGAAGTCGGTGATGTGGCGAGCCTTGTCGGCGTTCACGCCCGGCGTGATGTCGACGAGCGTTAGCGACTTCACGAGGTCGGGCCGCTCGGCGGCGACCAGAATCGAGCACAGCCCCCCGAGCGACATTCCCACGAGCGGTAACGGTTGGCTGAGGAACTGTTCGAGGGCGCGGACGAGATCGCGCGCGTGGCTCACGATGCCTGAAGGCGGATAGGGCGACGCGTCGGAGTGGCCGTGGCCGGGCAGGTCGAGGGCCAGCAGCGGCCGCTCGAGGGCCAGGGCCACGGTGTCAAAGGTGTGGGCGTTCTGGGCCCCGCCGTGAATAAGGACCAGCTCGGGCGCCCCCTCGCCCCAGCGCAGACCACTAAGTTGGCGCAGTCCGTCGACCGCGACAAAGAAGCGCTCGACGTGGGGCGCACCAACCTGCAGGCCCCACTCGTCAATATTTTCGTGAAAGAGCGCGAACTCGTCGTAGTCAACGTGAGCCATAACTCGCATCGTAGAAGATGGCTGCTAGAGATAACAGGGTGAGTCGTCCCACCTGTGTCGTTGTTCTCGCCGCCGGCGAAGGAACGCGAATGCGTTCGTCGAGACCCAAGCCCCTGCACCACCTCTGTGGGCGTCCGATGGTCTGTTACGTCCTTGACGCGGTGGGCGTCGACGACGTGCTCGAAACGGTCGTCGTCGTGGGCCACGGCGCGACGTGGATCGAAAAGAGTTTGAGCGAACGAGTGCGACTCGATCAACACCTCACCTTCGTCGAACAACGAGAGCAACTCGGCACTGGTCACGCGGTCTCGGTGGCGCTACCCACCATCGACGACGCCATGGGCGACAGTGACGGCGACGTCTTGATCGTGCCCGGCGACGCGCCCTTGCTGCGACGCGACACGATTCGCGAACTCCTTGACTTTCACCGCGACCAGGGCGCGGCCCTGACGCTGTTGAGTGCCACGGTTGGCGATCCCACCGGCTACGGACGCGTGGTGCGCGCGAAGGACGGCTCCGTCGTGCGCGTCGTCGAGGAACGTGACGCCACTCAGGACGAACGTCGCCTCGACGAGATCAACACCGCAATCATGGTCGTGCGCCAAAGCCTCCTCGGCCCGGCGCTTCGTCGCGTGGGGCGACAGAACGTGCAAAACGAGTACTACCTGACCGATCTCGTGGGCGTCTTGCACGACGCGGGACACTTGACCCTTGCTCTCGCCCTGCGTGACGCGAGCGACGCGCAGGGCGTCAACGATCGCGTCCAGCTCGCCGCCGCCGAAACCGTCCTTCGTCAACGCGTCAACGCGTCGTGGATGGCCCGCGGGGTGACGATGTGGGATCCCGCCCACACGTACCTCGACGTCGACGTGGAACTGGCCGCCGAAGTCTCGCTGCTGCCGGGCACGGTACTAAGGGGCCACTGCGTCATCGCGCGTGGCGCCCAGATCGGTCCCCACGCGCAGTTAAGTGACGTGCGGGTGGGCGAGAACGCGAAAGTCGCCATGGTGGAGGCGACGAACTGCGTTATCGAAAACGACGCGGTCGTGTCGTCGTTCGTCGTACTCGACGCGGGCGCGCGCGTCGAGGCCGGTGAGTTCGTCGAGCCCTTTACCCGTCGCAGCCTCTAAGGGCCCGCACGAGAACCTGTACGCTGGCGCCGTGGAGTCTCTCGCGAAGCGTCGTCTCGTCATCGTGACGGGGCGGTGCCACCCCGCGTTGGCCGAACGCATCGCTGACAAATTGGGGGTCGTCCTCACCCAGGCGAACGTGCGTGAGTTCGCCAACGGCGAGATTCATTGCCGCTTTGACACGTCGATTCGTGGCGCGCACGTCTTTATTGTCCAGACCCACGCGACGCCGGTGAACGACGCCGTGATGGAGCAACTCATCATGATTGACGCCGCCAAGCGCGCCTCGGCGAAGAGCATCACCGCGGTCATACCCAACTTTGGCTACGCGCGCCAAGATCGCAAGTCGGCTGGCCGCGAGCCCATCACCGCAAAACTCATCGCCGACATGCTCCAAACCGCCGGCGCCAACCGCGTGCTGTCGGTCGACTTTCACTCCGGTCAGATTCAGGGCTTCTTCGACATCCCCGTTGACCACTTGGTCGCCGCGCCCGTGCTCGAGGACTACCTCAAGTCCAACGCCAATCCGCACGAACTCGTGGTCGTCGCCCCCGACGCCGGACGCGTGAAGGTCGCTGAGCGCTACGCCCAGCACCTGGGCTGTGATTTGGCGCTCGTGCACAAGACGCGCCCGCACCACAGCGCCAACGTCGCCGAAGCGCGACACATCGTTGGTGACGTGTCGGGTCGACACTGTGTCTTGATCGACGACATGATCGACACCGCGGGCACCATCGTGGCGGCCTGTGATTTGTTAAAGGCGCACGGGGCCGAAGAGATTTGGGTGATGGCCACGCACGCCGTCTTCTCGCCCCCGGCCGTCGAGCGACTCTTTAACGCGCCCGTGTCGCGCGTCATCGTCACCGATACCTTGCCCCTCGGACCCGAGAAGCGCTTTGAAAAACTGGAAATTCTCTCGATTGCGCCCATCGTGGCCAACGCCATTTCCGCGATCTTTGAAGACTCGTCGGTCTCGGACATCTTTGGTGGCGAGAACCTGCTCTAGCCCCGCCGGGCGCCGAGCGCTCATTGGCTAGACTTTTAACCCTGTGCGTCGCCCCAGGGCCGCCAGCGATTCTCTAGAGGAGTAGTCATGTCTCAAGTCACTTTGCACGCGTCCACGAAGCGACCCGAGGGCTCCGCGAACGCGCGACGCCTGCGCCTGGCGGGATCGATTCCCGGCGTCATCTACGGCGACGGCGTCGCCCCCGTGCCGGTCTCGGTGAATGCGAAGGACTTTCGCACCGCCGTCTCGGGCGATCAGGGTCTGAACTCGCTCATTACCCTCGACGCCGACGGCACGACCTTCACCGTGATGGCTCGTGAGATTCAGCGCCACCCGGTGCGCGGCACGGTCGCCCACGTTGACTTTCAAGTGGTTGACCCCAACAAGCCAGTCGTCGCCGAGGTGCCCTTGCACATGATTGGTGACGCCATTGAGGTTCGTCACGCCGACTGGGAAGTCGACCAGCAGATGTTCAGCCTCGAGATCAGAACTCGCCCGGACCAGATTCCGAACTTCATCAACGTCGACATTTCGGAGTTGCGCGCTGGTCACACCATTCGCGTCAGCGACCTGTTGCTGCCCGAGGGCGTCGTCGCGGCGGCTGACCCGGCGGTCGCGGTCGTGGCCACGCACGCCGGACGTGCCGCCAAGGCGACCGCTGGCCCTGACGCCGCTTCGGCCTAAGCCCCGTGGCGCTTCGTCGCGCCCGCGAGGAGCGTCGAGGGACCTCGAGCGTGTGGCTGCTCGTTGGACTCGCGAACCCCGGCGCCCAGTACGAAGGTTCACGCCATAACGTGGGCGGCGACGCGGTGCGCCTGCTCGCGGAACGCCGTCACGCGACCCTAAGCCTCGAGCGGCGCCAACGCGCGCTGACGGCCTCGGTGTCGACGTCGCGGGGCACGGTCACGCTCGCGGTACCGACGACGTTCATGAATGACTCGGGCGAGGCGATGCCCGCGTTGCTGCGGCGCTGCTCGATTGAGGACTTGACGCACTTAGTCGTCGTGCACGACGAACTCGACCTCGAGCCCGGCCGACTGCAACTACGCGTCGGCGGCGGGCTCGCGGGTCACAACGGACTGCGCTCCATTGCCGCGACGCTCAATACCCAAGAGTTCGCTCGACTGCGTATCGGCATTGGCAAACCGCCGACGAAAGAGCAAGGTGCCGACTACGTGCTGCGACGCCCGAGTGGCGCGCGCCGCGAAGCGCTGCGCGAGAACGTCGTCGCCGCGACCGACGCGCTCGAGCGTCTGCTCGACGACGGTTTCGAGGAGGCCCAACGTTGGGTGAACGCGTGAGCGCTCCCCCCGCACTCACGCCAGTACTCGAGGCGATCGCCCCGACACTGCGCGCGAACGTCGCGGCCGGCGCGTTCGTCGCGAGTACGTTCGCCACGCCCGTGACCGTGGCGGCCCTGAGCGTTGATCGACCACTCAGTGTGGTCGTGACGGCGACCTCAGCGGAAGCCGAGTCGACCCGCGACGCGCTCGAAGCGTGGCTCGGTGCCGACGTGGTCGCGCTGTGGCCCGGGTGGGATACCCACCCCCTCGAGCGCGTGAGCCCCGATCTTCAGGTGATGAGTCAACGCGCGCTCGTGCGTTGGCAACTCGCGCGTGCCCAAGGTCCTTCGGTCGTGGTGGCCTCGGCGCGCGCCGTTGCCCAACTCCTCGCCCCCGAGTCGCTCGCGCCCCTCGAAGTCGCCCAAGGCGACGAACTGGCCCGCGACGAACTCGTCGACGAACTCGGACGTCGGGGCTATCGCCGCGAACACTTAGTAGAACACCGTGGTGAGTTCGCGGTGCGCGGCGGGATTGTCGACCTCTGGCCGGCGCAACTCGACGAACCCGTGCGCCTCGACTTCTTCGGCGACGAGCTCGAGCGTCTGACCATCTTTGACGTGGCGAGTCAGCGCTCGCTGCGCGACCTCGGTGAGGTCGTCGTGGCGCCGGTGCGTGAGTGGATTCTCTCGCCGAGCACGCGTGAGCGCGCGCGGGCCCTGGCCGAGCGTGAATCCTGGGGCGCTCAGAGTTTCGAGCGCCTCGCCGCGGGCGATCTCTTTGATGGCATGGAGGGATGGATGAGCCTCTTCGTCGACGAGCGTCGCACGCTCCTCGACGAGATCGATGCGCACGTGATCCTCGTCGAGCCCGATCGCGTCCGTGCGCGGTTGCACGACCTCCTCGACGAAGAGCGTGAACTAGCCGACGCCGTGGCGGCGACGTGGCGCGCGACGCTGCCGGTGCCACTGCTGCACAACACTTTCGACGACGTGCTCGGCGACGTGGACGTCGCCCTGGCGACCTCGGCCGGCACCGCGGGTGGCGCGATGATCTCCTCGCCTCCGCCGGTGCAAGGCGACGCGGCGCGCGTGGCGGCGCACGTGCGCTCATGGACGCGCACGCGCCGAGGCGTGGTCTTGAGTTCGAATCGGGCGTCGGTTGAACGTATGGCCGATCAACTTCGCGGCGAGGGTCTCGAAGTGACGACCGATCCCACGAGAGTGCTCGAGGCGCGTGTGAGCGTGCTCGAGAGTTCCCTGCCGTGGGGTTTTTCACTCGACGACCCCGAGATCGTCGTCTGGAGCGAGGCCGATCTCACGGGACGGCGCCACGTCCCGCGCGCCGCGCGCGCTCGCACTCGTAACGTCGACGGCTTCTTCGACGACTTGGCGGTGGGCAGTTACGTCGTGCACCGTCAGCACGGGGTCGCGCGCTTTTCGGGCACGACGACGCGCGCGATCAATGACGTCACCCGTGACTACTTGATCTTGGAGTTCAAAGACGGCCGTAGCTACTGGCCGACCGAACAGATTGACGCACTCACGCCCTACGCCGGCGGCGACGCGCCCACGCTGTCGCGCATGGGCGGGGCCGAGTGGCAACGCACCCGCGCCAAGGCCCGCGCGGCGGCGTATCTGGTCGCCCAGGAGTTGGTAGACCTGTATCGACTGCGCAGCGTCGCCACGGGACACGCCTTTAGTGCGGACACGGACTGGCAGCGCGAGATGGAAGAGCTCTTTCCCTACACCTTGACCGCCGACCAGGCCCAAGCGGTTCACGACGTCAAATCCGATATGGAATCCCCGCGTCCCATGGATCGACTGATCTGCGCCGACGTGGGCTTTGGCAAGACGGAGATTGCCTTGCGCGCCATCTTCAAGGCCGTCCAAGATCACAAGCAGGCCGCGCTGCTCGTGCCCACGACCCTGCTCGCGAGTCAGCACATGGCGACGTTGAGCGAACGTTTCGCCGGGTTTCCCGTGCGGTTGGCGATGCTCAGTCGCTTCGTCGACGAACGCGAAACGACCGCCACCCTCGCGGGACTGCGCGACGGCACGGTGGACGTCGTCGTGGGCACCCACCGACTCTTGTCCGAGTCGGTCGCCTTTAAGGATCTCGGTCTTCTCGTCGTCGACGAAGAGCAGCGCTTTGGCGTTGGCCACAAAGAAGCAATTAAGGCGCGTTCGGTGGGCGTCGACGTGTTGACCTTGAGCGCGAGTCCGATTCCGCGCACTTTGGAGATGGCCTTTGCGGGTATTCGTGACCTGTCGATGGTCACGACCCCACCGGCCGATCGCCGCCCGATTCTCACTCACGTGGGTGAGTATCACGAAGCGGCGGTGGTGGAAGCGATTCGTCGCGAACTGCTCCGTGAGGGGCAGGTCTTCTTTGTCCATAATCGGGTCTCGGACATTGACCAAGTCGCCCGTCGCCTTACCCATCTCGTGCCCGACGCGCGCGTGGCGATCGCACACGGCCAGATGGATGAGGGGACCCTCGAGCGCGTCATGATCGACTTTTGGCAACGGCGCTTTGACGTGTTGGTCTGTACGACAATCGTCGAGTCGGGTATTGACTTACCGTCGGTCAACACGTTGATCGTCGACCGCGCCGAACGATTGGGTCTCGGACAGATGCACCAATTGCGCGGGCGCGTCGGGCGAAGTGGACAACGCGCCTACGCCTACCTCTTCCACGCCGCGGATCAAGTGCTCTCCGAAACGGCGTACGAGCGTCTGCGCACCATTGGCGACAACACCGCGCTCGGTAGCGGCTTTAAGATTGCCATGCGCGACCTCGAGATTCGAGGCGCCGGAAACCTGCTCGGTCACGACCAGTCCGGCCCGGTTGCCGCGGTGGGCTACGACCTCTACGTGCAGCTCGTCGCCGAAGCGGTCGCCGAAGCCAAAGGCGTCGTCGCGGTGGACGTGGCAACGGTGACGCTCGATGTCCCGGGTGAGGCGCATTTGCCGACGACCTACGTCGAAGCGGATGACGCGCGACTGGAGGCCTATCGTCGTCTGGCCACGGTACGCACGACGGAAGAACTGGCCGATCTACGCGACGAATGGCAGGACCGCTACGGCGAGTTGCCCGCGCCCGCACAGGGCCTGTTGGACTTGGCGGCGCTGCGCGTGACGTGCTTGAACCTCGGAATCACCTCGGTCGTGGTGCAGCCCGCGCGCGTGGGGATTCGCTCCACGCCGGTCGTCAAAATTGCGCCACTGAACTTAACCTTCAGTCAACAGACTCGCCTGCGGCGCCTGTACGGTTCTCGTGCCTACGACGAGGCCACCTTGGAGCTGCGTCTCGAGCGGAGTGCCCGTGAGGTCACGCCGCGAGCGCTCAACGAACTCATTGAGGAAGTCAGCGCGAGCGCTCAGACCCAGGTCAACTCGGTAGGCTGAACAAGTGCGTCGCTTGGTCGTTCTCTTGGTCGTCGCCCTCGTCGGAGTCGTGCTCTATGGACACAACGTGCGCGCGGGTGGACTGCGCGTCAATGCCGAGTCGGTGTCGGGCGCGACCATGCGCGCCGAACTCGCGGCAATTGCCGCGAGCCCCAACCTGCAGTGCTACCTCAGTGGACTGAACGCGACGTCGGAAGCTCCCGGGGCCGGTGGCGACACCCTCAACGCCGTGGCCGCGTCCGCCTGGACCGACGCGCGTGTGCAGGGACTCACGATTGCCTCCTACGTCACTTCGACATTGCACCACCACTTCAGCGCCCGTGACCTCGTCGGCGCGCAGAACTCGCTCGAGGGGGAACTGACTCAACAAGTCAGTGCACACTCGCTCACCTGTCCGGGCACCTCGGCCCAGGCGCTCGCGGCGATGACCCCCGAAATGCGACACAACGAATTGCTCGACTGGGCGGCGTCGCTCTATTTGGAGTCGAAGTTGAACTCGACGGTGCCCCTGACGACGAGCGCGCTCGAGACGTACTACTTGGCCCACGCCGCGGACTACGACACGTTGTGCATCTCCATCGCGGTGGTCGCCCCGACGAGGGTCAGCGCCTTTAACGCCGCGGTGCACCGCGGAATGAGCGTTGCGGCGCTGGCGAAGAAGTTCTCGCTTGACGCTTCGGCCAAGAGCGGTGGTGCCTACGGCTGTTACTCACCCCAGAGTGCCTCCTACGCGACGGTGCGCTCGGACGTCACCGGTGAGGCGCTCAATACGTTCTCGACGCCGCACTTCGTGTCCCTGTCGAGTGGCACGTACGCCCTCTACGTGGCGCTCACGAAGCGCACGCCCAGCACCTTCGCGGTCGCCGAACCTCTGGTCGTAACGGACGTCCGCAATCAAAACGCCAGCTCGGCCAACAACCTCGAAAAGTCGCTGGAGTTTCAAGCGCACGTCTACGTTGACCCGGCGCTTGGGCGTTGGGGACTCGACACGACTGGTCCGCGCGTATTCGCGCCCGCATTACCCGCGAAGGGAACGGTGCTCGGCGCGACGTCACTGGTGGGCACCGCGTCGACCTATCACTAGGTGAGTGCGTCGTTGCCGCTGGTTCGTGTAGTGGGTCTCGGACCCGGTGACGAGTCGCTGCTGACGCTGCGAAGTGTCACGTTGCTCGACGACGCGAGCGTCGCGCGACTTCGCACGCGCGTGCACCCCGCGGCGCGTCGTTTCGAGCACGTTCCTTCCTACGACGAGTGGTACGAGTCAAGCGCCAACTTTGAGGAACTCTACGAGCGCATCACGAGTGACCTCGCCTCGCTCGCGCGCGAACACGGTGAGGTCGTCTACGCGGTGCCCGGATCAGGGATTGTCGCCGAGCGCACCGTGGAGTTACTGTTCGCGCGCGAGGACGTGCGTGTCGTCGTCGAGCCCGCCGTGTCCGTGATTGACGTCGCGTGTGGTGCGCTCGGACGAGACCCCATGCGCGGAGAACTTCGCGTCGTTGACGCGCTCGCCAGTGGCGAGCCCTTCGCCGGACCAGGCCCGCTGTTGATTCTCCAGACGTATTCACCCGAAGTCCTCGCGCTCGTCAGTGACCGTCTCGCGCCCGAGTCCGCCGTGACGGTGCTGCACCACTTGGGATTGAACGATCAAGTGATTGAAATCGTTTCGGCGCGGCACTTGGCGAACTTCGCGCGCGCCGATCACTTGACGTCACTGTGGGTGGAGGACGTTGAGGATGCGGGCACCGCGACGCGCGCGCTCGTCGAACTCGCGAAGCGCCTGCGCGCACAGTGCCCGTGGGATCAAGAACAGACTCACGCTTCGCTGACGCGCCACCTGCTCGAAGAGGCCTACGAAGCACTCGACGCACTCGAAGTGCTCGTCGGGGCCGACGAACGCGGCGAGGCCGACGAGGCGACGATCGCGCACGTGCAAGAAGAGCTGGGTGATCTGCTCTTTCAGGTGGTCTTTCACGCCGAACTGGGCAGCGAAACGGACCGCTTCGACCTCACCTCGATCGTGAACGCGTTACGCGCCAAGTTGATTTACCGCCACCCGCACGTCTTTGGCGACGTCACCGTGACCGGCGCCGACGATGTCGCCGAACGCTGGGAGTTGCTCAAGCGCGACGAGAAGGGGCGCGCGAGTGTGATCGACGGGGTGGTCTGGCAACTGCCCGCCCTCACGCTCTACGCGAAACTGCTCGCGAAGGCGGCGCGAGTGGGGCTCGCACGGGGCGACGACGCGCGCACGAGCGCGCACGAAGCGCTCGACGCCCTCGCGCGCCGAGCGTCGTCAGGGGTGGGCGAGCTTGACGCGTCGTGGCGCGCGTTGCTCGAGGCGGTAGTGACCCTGGCGCACGAAGAGGATGTCGACCTCGAAGGGGTGCTTCGCCAAAGCGCCCACGCGCTGTCCGACGAGATTCGTGCGCGCGAAGCGCGCGTGAAGCGCGACGAGGTCGACGAGTAACGTTGGTCGTCGAACGCGAAGGAGTCGCCGTGAGTGCCATCGAACTCGTTACCGGACGCCAGATCATTGACTCACGTGGTAATCCCACGGTCGAAGCCGAAGTGCTCCTCGAGTCGGGCGCGTTGGGACGCGCCGCCGCGCCCTCGGGTGCGTCTACGGGCATTCACGAAGCAGTGGAACTGCGCGACGGCGACCCCGCGTGGGGAGGCAAGGGCGTCTCACGGGCCGTCGCTTTCGTCAACGGTGAGATTCACGACGCCCTCGAGGGCTACGACGCGCACGATCAGCGTGACGTCGACTACGCACTGATTGATCTCGACGGTACCGTCAACAAGTCTCGCCTTGGGGCCAACGCGATACTGGCCGTGTCGCTCGCCACCGCCAAAGCCGCCGCGTTGGAAAGCGACCTTGCGCTCTATCAGTACCTCGGGGGCGTTAACGCCCACGTCCTGCCGGTGCCGATGATGAACGTGATTAACGGAGGAGTACACGCGCTGAACTCGATTGACTTTCAAGAGTTCATGGTCATGCCCGTCGGCGCGGCGAGTTTCTCTGAAGCACTCCGGTGGGGCGTCGAGACCTACCACGCGCTCAAGAAGGTCTTCGCCGATCGGGGCCTTTCGACCGCGGTCGGTGACGAGGGCGGCTTCGCCCCGGACCTCCCCGACAACGAGACGGCCGTCAAGGTGCTCGTTGAGGCCATTGAGGTGACCGGTCGTCGACCGGGGATTGACGTCGCGATCGCGCTTGATCCCGCGACCAGTGAACTCTTCCGCGACGGGGCGTATCACTTGCGCGGTGAAGGTCGCGTCTTGTCGAGTAGCGAGCTCGTCGATTACTGGGCTGACCTGTGCGCGCGTTATCCCATCGTCTCGATTGAAGACGGCATGGCCGAAGAGGACTGGGACGGCTGGAAGTTGCTGACTGATCGTCTCGGTGCGAGCGTCCAACTCGTGGGCGATGATCTCTTCGTGACGAACTCCGCCCTATTGCAAAAGGGCCTCGATCGCGGGGTCGCGAATTCAATGTTGGTCAAACTGAACCAAATCGGCACCCTGACCGAGACCTTTGACGCCGTACGCCTCGCCACGACGCACAGTTACGGCGTTGTCGTGTCGCACCGCAGTGGCGAGACCGAAGACACCACCATCGCCGACGTGGCGGTGGCGCTCAACGCCGGTCAAATTAAAACGGGGGCCCCGGCACGATCGGACCGGGTGGCGAAGTACAATCAACTCTTAAGAATCGAAGAGCGTCTCGGTGAGCAGGCGCGCTTCTTGGGTAGTTCGTCGTTGTCGGGGGCGCTAGGTGGCCACAGCTCGTAAGTCGATTCACACGGCGTCTAACCGCTGGGTTTTTCCGTTGGCGATCGCGACCGGCGTCGCGATGCTCGTCACGTGGTTTCCCCTGTCGGGCATACTCCACCAGCAAAGCGTCTTGAACTCGACCCTCGCGCAGATCTCGGCCGTGCGTCAACAGTCCAAAAATCTCACCAGTCAGGCGCGCACCCTCGACTCGAAGGCCGCCGCGACTCAGCTCGCCCGCGAACAGTACCAACTCGTCAATCCCGGGCAGAGCTTGATTCAGGTCCTGCCGAGCGGGGCCAGTGGCGGGATTACTGCGCAGTCGGTCGACCCCGGATTTCAACCCCTCGTCTCGCCGAGTTCGGCGCAGCTACCCGTGAGCACGACGGCGACGAGGCACCACGCGTCGAGTGGCTTCGTGGCGCGCCTGGTGCGCACCTTTGAGTTTTGGCGTTGAGTTTTGTTGACGCGTCACCCGAGGAGCGCGCGGAAGTCGCCCAACTCCTAGGGCGCGAACCCGCGGGCCGTTTCGCCGTTATCGTGCGTCGCGCGAGTGGCGCAGCGGTCGTGATTGAGAATGAGCCGCACCTGCGCGACGGCACGCCCATGCCAACCCTCTACTGGTTGGTAGACGAGACGCTCCACGACGCCGTGAGCCGGCTCGAAAGCGAGTCGGGGGTGCATCGCTACGAACTCCTGGTCGACACCGAGGAACTCGCGCTCGCGCACGACACCTACGCGACGCGTCGCGCCGCGGCGGTGGTTCGTCACGACCTCGTTCAGCCGAGCGGCGGAGTCGGCGGCACTCGCGTGGGCGTGAAGTGCCTGCACGCCCACTTGGCGAACTTTCTGGTCCACGGCGATGACCCGGTCGGCGCGTTGGTCGCCCAGACCCTCGACGTCAGTAATCTCGTCGTGGTGCAGACGCGTGCCTAAGGTCGTCGCCGCGCTGGACTGCGGTTCGAACTCGACTCGTTTGCTCGTGATGGATGGCGAGGGCGTCGCCCTCGCGCGCCACAACGAGATCACTCGTCTGAGCGCGGGGGTGGACGAGCGTGGCTCGTTGCGCGCCGACGCCATGGAGCGCACCTTTAGCGTCCTGCGGCGCTATCGCCAACGCATGAGTGAGTTAGGCGTGACGGCGGGACTGCTCGTGGCGACGTCGGCCGTGCGTGACGCGGCCAATGGCGAGGACTTCTTGCGCGGCGCGCGCGCGATCGTCGAGGTGCCCTGTGAAATCTTGAGCGGCGCCGACGAGGCGCGCTACTCCTATCGGGGCGCGACGAGTGAACTCGACGGTGTCGACGACGCGCTCGTGGTGGATATTGGTGGGGGATCAACCGAACTCGCGGTCGTCGTCGACGCGCAGTTACGTTCGTTTTCCATGCAACTGGGCTGCGTGCGCGTCGCGGAACGCGAACTGGGCTTTGGCGTCGTCACCGAAGAGCGAGCATCGGCCACCACCGCGATGATCGAACATGAGCTGCGCCGCGCCTTCGAGGCCGAACCGGCACTGGAGAAGGTGGTGGGTCACGCCTCGCTGATTGGTCTGGCCGGGACGGTGGCAACCTTGGTGGCGCTGGAGCGCGGTCTCGTGGACTACGAGCGCGCCGCGGTGCATCACCAGCGCGTCAGTCGAGAGGTCGTCGAGCACTGGCGGGCGATACTCGCGAGTGAGACGCCCGCGCAGCGCCTCGCGCACGCCGGTATGACCGCAGGACGCGAGGACGTGCTCGTCGCGGGCCTGTACGTGCTCGCGGCGGTGATGGACCGCTTCGGGGTTGACGAGCTCTTAAGTAGCGAGAGTGACATTCTCGATGGCATCACGGCCTCGCTCCTTGAGGTCTGAGCGCCCGAGCGTGCGCATCTGTCACGATGGAGCGATGAGGTTTCTCCGATGAGCGCGCGATCCGCTTACTCGCCCGTAACCCTGCACGGTCGACGAGTGCTCCTACGCACGCTCGGCGAACAGGACTACGAGGGATGGCGCGAGGTGCGCGTGCGCTGTCGCGACTGGTTGGTCAAGTGGGAACCGCGCTCGGCGAACTCGTCGCACCTGCCCGACGACCAGCGAAGTTTCGTCAGTCGTTGCGCGCTGCGAGAGCGTGAACGTCAGCTCGGCACGGGCTACGGTTTTGGCATCTTCGTGGATCAACGATTCGTCGGAGAGATTACGTTGTCGTCCATTCAGCGCGGCCCGCTGCAGTCGGCCTTCGTGGGCTACTGGATTGACGAAGCAGTAGCCGGACGAGGACTGATGCCCGAGTCGGTCGTAACTCTCTTGCAGTACGCCTTTGAGTCTTTGCGGCTGCACCGTATCGAAATCAACATCATTCCGCGCAACGCCTCGTCGCGTCGGGTCGTGGAAAAGCTCGGCGTGCGCTTTGAGGGTATCGCCGAGCGTTACCTCGAAATCGACGGTGCGTGGGAGGATCACGCGCGCTACGCGATCACCGCCGAAGAGTGGGCCGACCGCGCGCCCGAACTCGTGACGACCTGGCTCCTACCGCTCGAGGGTTAAGTCGCCCACCGCGACTAGAGCGCGTCCAAGTGCCGGCCACGAAGATCGCGCAGTGACGTCGTGGCGATGGGCGCGTCAAAGGTGCGCGCGAGGTCAATCGCGCCCAGCGCCCCTTGGCGTGAGGTCACGACCACCGCGTCCTTGGCGCCGCGCGCGAGCACGAGACCACGTAGACGCGCGTCGCGGGCCGCCTGGCGAACCGCGTCGAGTTCGATCGTGGCCGGTAGAACGACCACGGGGTTTTCGTAGCGCGTGGAACTCAGTGCGCGCATGTCCTTGAGCATTTGCCAGGAATCTCGCCCCACGCTGACTGAAGAGCCGCGTACGTCGTCCCACGTGACCAGTTGGGGCTCTACGCTGAGCGCCAGACAATCGGCGAGGTACAGCACCTCGAGGTCAAAGGCGAATCCTTCGACGAGGGAGAGGAGTGCGAGTAGTCGAGCGCTCGCGAGGCGAAAGCCTTTGAAGCCGCATTGGGTGTCGCGCAGGTAGGTCCCGGTGTAGTGACGCGCGAGTCGATTAAACAGCGCCCCGGCCCAGGTGCGCAGGCGTTGGTCGTAACGGATGTGTCCATCAATCGCGCGCGTGCCGGGCGCGAGGTCCACGCGCGCGAGCGCGTCGATGATCGCCGTGGCGTGGTACGGGTGAATCGCCATGTCGGCGTCGGCGGTAATGACGTTGACGCCGTTAGCGAGCGCGATTCCGAGGCGCAGCGCGGCTCCCTTGCCGAGATTGGTGTCGTGCTTGACGACGCGTAGGTGCGCCAAGTGTCCGTAGACGCGCTGGGCTTGGCGCAACGTATCATCGCTCGAACCGTCGTCGACGATGATGATTTCAACGTCGTCGTGACCCAACTGTTCGAGCGTCGGCGCGAAGCGTGCGAATCCCTCTTCGAGGCGCGCGCCTTCGTTATAGGCGGGAATGACGAAGCTGGTCGTGACCACGAGTGCCCTAAGGCCGCGCCGCGCCGATGAGGCCCGACGTGAATATCGGCGCGAGTGACACGTTGGTCCCTGGATAGGCGGCCGCAATCGTCGTGTTCGCGCCCCATGGGCCCGATCCGACGTACATCACGACGTGGTCGACCAGGTGGTCGCCGTCGAGGTTGTAGTAAAAGAGCAGGTCGCCGGGTTGGAGCTGGGTCAAGATCACGTGGTGCATCGCGGGCCACTGGGTCTCGGTCGTGCGGGGGATCGCGATACCAGCGCGCGCCCACGCCCACTGGACGAGCCCCGAACAGTCAAAGCCCGAACCGGGGGTCTCGCCGCCCCACACGTAGGGAACTCCAATCTGACTCTTGGCGTAAGCGACCGCCGCGAGACCCTGTTTGGAACCCGCAATCTCGGCGATGGCCGGCACGGTGATTGCCGACTGGATTGCCGAAATGACTTGGTTGGCGGCGCTCTGGCCCCCGACCGCCGACGCGGCGTTGATCGCTTGAGTTTCGCCGGCCTGGTCGTGCGCGCGCGCGGCTCGTATGCCCGCGGCGATCTCGTAGTTGATGATTTCGCCGCGCAAACGGGTGGACACCGTATTCAGCGTGGCGCGCGTGTGATTTTCGAGCGCGATGTTGGCCGCGAGCAGGGAGCGCATCTGGTTAGTTTGATGAATTTTGGCGACGCGCTGCACGGCGAGCTGACTGATTGTGTGATCAAGTGAGCGCTTCTGGGACTGGTAGGCGTGGCGAAGTTGGTTGAGATTACCAATGACTTGTTCTTCGTACACGTTGCGCGCGTCCGAAGTCGTCACTCGTTGATTGAAGAGGGACAGAATTTGTGCGTCGGCGGCACCGAGCACGTACGCACGCACGACGGCGACGACGAGTTTTTGCGACGTGGTCGCGATCGACGCGCGCTTGACCACCTCTTCGCCCTGGAGGCGCACAATGTTCGCTTCGATGACCGTGAGATTCGCCCGATCCGCGTCGTACTGGTTGGCCGTAATTTCGCTCGTCTTTTCTTCTTGGGAGAGTTCGGCCGAGAGCGTCGCGATCTGCCCCTGGGTTTGGGTAATTGACTGGGCACCGGCCGGTGCGGGCGAGAGCAACAGCGCCGCGACGCACGCGGCGAGCACCACCAGGGGAGTAGTTCGAGTCGTGCCCCGACGACGCACGAAAAACATAAAGCCAGCCTAGTTAAGCTTGATAAGTTTTTTTGCGAGTTTGACGAGACGTTGCCGTGCGTTAGCGTTACGAGGTCACGATGACCGTGGGGGCGTAGCCCAATTGGCAGAGGCAGGGCGCTTAAACCGCCTCCAGTGAGGGTTCGAGTCCCTCCGCCCCTACTCGTCGTGAGTACGCGGCAATATTTAGTAGCGTTGTCCCGTGGCTAAAAGCGCTTCGGGGAAATGGGTCAGTCGAGTCGGTGCGTCCGGCGGCGGTAAGTCGTACAAGAAGACGCGTCCGTCGAACTTCTACGGCGCGCTCGTGTTGATCATCGTGGCCGGACTGTTGCTCACGATTTACTCACGCTACGAATATCAGCACCCTTCAACGACGACCACCGCGCCCCAGATTGCGCCGGCGATTGGAACTACCTGGTACGCCGCACTTTCGATCGAGGCCTGTGGCCAAACGCTGCCCGATCTCTCGCCGGCCCTCAGCGGTAGGGGTGGCATGACCGTGCTCAGTTCGAACGTCATCCGCGTGGCCCCAACATCGGCCGTCGACGCGGGCAACAACGCGACCCTCAAGCAGTTCGCCGCGGAGTACAACGGACTCGTGGCTACGTCGTCGCAGCTCGAAGTCCCCACGGCCACGGGCACGCTGAATCCAAAGACCGCCTTCAAGAACGGTCAAGCCTGTCCCTCTACGAGTCGCTACGCCGGAAAGAAGGGCACCGTCGTCTACGCCTACTGGCGAACCTTTGGTCAAAAAAAGCCCACGCTCACCGCCGACCCGTCGACGATTAAGTTCTCCCAGTACCTTCGCGTGACGATGGCCTTCGAGCCCGCGGGCGTTGTTCCGACGCCGCCCGCCCAGCGCACGGTGAACGCCATGGTCGCCCTCGCCCAGACGACGACCTCCACCACGACGCCCGTGACGACCTCGAGCGTGCCGGCCACGTCAACGACGACCACGAGTACCCCCAAGTCCACGTCCAGTTCCACCACGACGACGACTAAGGGCTGAACTTGAAGTCGATCATTTTGGTCGGCGGTAAGGGGACGCGGCTTCGGCCGCTGACGTACGAAACACCGAAGCAAATGCTGCCCCTCGTTGGGGTGCCCATGATTGAGTCCGTGTTGGCGTCGTTGGCGAGCTACGGCGTCACTGACGCGGTGCTGTCACTGGGGTACCTCCCCGAACGCTTCACCGCGGCGTACCCCACCAACGTGATCGGGGGCGTTCGAGTGACCTACGCGGTGGAACCTGCACCGCTCGACACCGCCGGCGCCATTCGATTCGCGGCGAGTACCGCCCGCCTCGACGAGACCTTCGTCGTCGTGAACGGTGACGTCCTCAGTGACCTTGATCTTTCGAAGCTGCTCGCTTTTCATCGCGAGCATCGCGCGCAGGCCACGATCGCCCTGACGCCCGTTGAGGACCCCTCGCGTTACGGCGTGGTCACGGTGAACGAGGAGGGGCGCGTCCTCGCGTTCGTCGAGAAGCCGCCCAAAGACGAGGCTCCGTCCAATCTCATCAACGCCGGCGTCTACCTCTTCGAGCCGAGCGTGGTGGCCCACATAGATCCCACGCGTCCAGTGAGCGTAGAGCGCGAGACCTTTCCCGAACTCGTTCGTCAGGGCACGCTGTTCGCCTTAGCCGACGAGGCGTACTGGCTCGACACGGGCACTCCCCAGACGTACTTACGCGCGAACGTTGACGTGCTGCGAGGCGCGAGGCCCGCGAGTCATTTCGCGGGTGTCGTTGATGGTGCCTGGCGTCACCCGAGCGCCACTATTGACCCCACCGCCAAAGTCACCAACAGCGTGGTCGATCAAAACTGCGTCGTCGGGGCGCTCGTCGTGCTCGAAGACGCCGTCTTGCTGCCCGGGGCCGTCGTCCAAAGTGAGTGCGTGATTCGTTCCTCAATCATTGGGCCCGAGGCCGTTATTGGTTCGGGCTCGGTCCTTGGTCCCACGTGCGTGGTGGGGGCTAACGAGCACGTGGCCCCGGCGTCACAACTTTCGGGCGACGTACGACTCGGCGGCGTGTAGGCCGGTGCCGGCCCCGAGTTTTCCCCAGCACCCGGGCAAACACGACCACGCTTCACTGCTTCGCCCTGACGCCGTGATCGCGCGTTTCCTCGACGACGACTCCCTCGTGCGTCCTGCGGCGATCATCATGGGTTACGCGGGAGTCCTGGTCCCTCTGCTCGAGGCACGAGGCTTCGCGCGACACGTGGGCTACCCCTCGCCGTGGCGCGCCATGTGGTTGCGCGACGGCGACGATCGCGTCGGGGTGGTGGAGGGATTCGGCTTTGGCGCGCCCGGTGCGGCGATTGTGTTCGAAGAGCTCGTGGCCCTGGGCGCGACGAGATTTGTCAATCTCGGTTACGCGGGCGCGCTCGCCGATGACGTCACTTTTGGTGACCTCGTGCTGTGTACGAAGGCGCTGCGCGACGAGGGCGTCTCGCACCACTACGCGGCGCCCGCGCGCTACGCCGACGCGTCTTCGCGGTTGCGCGCCGCGCTCGCGAGCACCCTTCGTCGTCGCGACCACGCCTTCGTAGAAGGCGCCAACTGGACGATCGACGCGCTCTATCGAGAGACGCGCGAAGAGGCGGAGGCCTACCGTGACGAGGGCGTGCTCACGGTGGACATGGAGGCGTCGGCCCTGTTCGTGATCGCCCAGACGTACGGTGTGGAGGTCGCGGCACTCTTTGTCGTGAGCGATCATTTGCTAGGCGCGGAGACCTGGAAGATAACGCACGACTGGTCACGAGTACACGAAGGGCTGGCCACGGCCCTCGACGTGGCGATCGAGACGTTGACGCGTTAGCGAAAGAGGTCGTCGTGGCGCGCGCGCACGACGTCGCCGAGAATCGAACCCTGGCCAAAGAACGACGTGTCGAGTCCGCGCAGTATCGCAAAGGGCGTGGCGGCCGCTTTGTGCAAGACGAGATTCGCCGCGGCGGCGATTTCGTCGACGACGGCGACTTCGGTGGCTTCGAGGAGGCGCCCGTTGGCGTCGCGCGTGCCGCGAAGGTCGAGGATTGCCTGGATCCCCGCTGAGCCAATGGCCACGTCGGTGACGCCGTTACGCCACGCGCGCCCGAAGGTGTCGGTGATCACGACGCCCACCTCGAGGTGGATCCGGCGCGCGAGCTCGGAGCGAAGTCGTCGCGCCGAGCGGTCGGGATCGGTCGGTAAGAGTACCGCCGTGCCGGGCGAGGTGTTGGAAAGATCGATACCGGCGTTGGCGTTGACGAAGCCGTGCGCCGTTTCGGTGATACGCAAACCCCCGCGTCGGCGCAGCACCCGCGTGGACTCGTCGTCGATAAGGCGCAACTTGGCTTGCTCGGTGCCGTCAAAGCGCACCACGCGCCCTTCGGATTTGGAAACGACTTTGGAAGTCACGACGACGACGTCGCCGTCGCCCAGAGTGCGATTCGCAGCAGCTAAGGCGTCGAGTAGCAACGAGACTAAATCGTCACCGGACTGCACTTCGCGCGCACAGCTGAGCGCGCTGACGACGAGGTCGTTCATGAGAGGACGGCTCGGGCGAGTCGGTGCGCGTTCGCCGTTTCGTGCATCAAGGTCGTCGTGACGATGACGCGATGCCCGCGCTCGCGCAGCGTATCGGCGTGTTCGGCGTCGTGTTCATCGATAATCCACGTACCGACCATGTCGCCGTAAAAGTCAGCCACGCCGACGCACGAGACCGCGTAACCGAGTTCGCCGAGGAGTCGGTCGGCGGGACCCTTGACCGCGGCACCGGCGATGATGGGCGAGACCGCCACGACGTCGTCACGGCGGCCTCTCACCAGAGATCGCACGTCGCCCACTTGCAAGATGGGGTCAATCGAGATCAGGGGATTCGAGGGCGCGATCACCACGCGCGCCGCCGTCGTGAGCGCGTCGCGCGCGCCCGCGCTCACGCGCGCACTGGCGGCGCCTTCTACTTTCACGCCGTGCACGACGACGTCGTGGCGGTGTCGCACGAAGTACTCTTGGAAGCTCAACGTGCCCAGTTCGGTATCGAACACGGTCGCGAGTGGGTCGTCGCTTACCGGTAAGAGCGCAACGTCGACGCCAAACTTGGCGCACAACTCGGCGGTGACGATGGTTTTGGTCGCGCCTTCGCCGAGGCGTTGGCTGCGGTAGAGGTGCGTGGCGAGGTCGCGGTCGCCTAGTCGAAACCAGGCTTCACCACCGAGCGCGTCGAGTTCGTCCATGACGCGCCACGATTCATCCTTGAGTCCCCAGCCGAGGACGTCGTTGTGACGCCCCGACAAGGTGTAGGCGATGGTGTCGAGGTCGGGACAGATCGTTAGACCGTGCAGTACGAGGTCGTCGCCGACGTTGACGACCGCGCGTAGCTCGCGCGGCTCGATGACGCCGCTGAGCGCTTGTAGGAGGCGCGCGGCGCCCACACCACCGCTCAGTACACAGATCACCTTCGAAAGACTAGGGGCCGTCACTATCATCGAGTGCTGTGTCCGGAGCCCTCTTAGATCAGTGGCCCGGAGCTGCGAGCTGCGTACTCCTTCGACTACGCGGGGGCGCGCTCGAGCGCGTCCACGAAGAGGGCGATCTTCACGCGGTTCGCCCGTGGGCGTCGGTGACCAAGATGACCGTCGCGCTCGCGATGGGCGTTGAGGTGGATTGGGAGGCGCACCGTTACGACGAGCGCGTCGGCAACGACGGTACGACTCTCGCGCACCTCTTGTCGCACTCGAGTGGCCTCGGACTCGAGGCGAGTGACCGGGTTCGCGCGCTGGGTGAACGGCGCGTCTATTCAAACGTCGGCATCGACCGCGCCGTTGAGGCGGTCGTGGGTGACGCCGACCCGTCGCGGTGGCTCGCCAGACGCGTCTTTGAACCGCTCGGCATGTCCAGCACCTCGTTGCGGGATCGACCTTCGTCGGGGGCGTGGGGTTCGACGAATGATCTCGCGACGTTAGCGGTGGCGTGGCTGCGCGGCGACGGCGTCAGTCTCGCGACGCGCGACCGCGCGATCACGCCCTACCTGCCCGCGTTGTCGGGGGTGGTCCCGGGCTGGGGTCGATTCACGCCCTGTTCGTGGGGGCTCGGGCCGGAGGTGCGAGGGAGTAAACAACACTGGATGGGCGACTGGCGGGCGACCAGTTTTGGCCACTTTGGTCAGAGCGGTGCACTGCTCTTGGCGAACGTCGACGAAGAAATCGCCGTCGTGGCGACGAGCGAGGTCGCCTTTGGCCCGTGGGCGGTCGCGCTGTGGCCATCGTGGACGACGCGAGTGCGCGAACTCGCGCTGGCGTGATGAGCGACGTAGCGCTTCGCGTCGCGCTCGACCTTGACGGTTCACTCGAATCGCTCGGCAACTCGATGACCGACCTCGCCGAAGCGCTCGAAGCAACGGCGGATTGTTCACTCGTGCGTTTTCACTCCCTGAGTCGAAGTGACGAGCACTCCGCGCGGCTCTCTCTGCGGCCGTTGTGGTCGCCCCTGTGGCGTCGCGGTCGCGGCGCCGCCATTGACGCACTCCTACCCGACGTGGACGTCGTGCACGTCGCCGGTCTCGCGACGCCACCAACTCGTCGAGTGCCGCTCATTATTTCGGTCGACGACCTTCGTCCACTGCGTGGTGAAACGCGCCGCTACCTACGGATCAGCCAGCTCCGTCGCGCCGTCGAAGGCGGGGCGACCTTGGTCGCCTCGACGCACCGCGCCCGTCACGAAGTCCAAGAGGTACTCGAGATTGACGCGAGTCGCGTCGCCGTCGTGCCACCGGCCGTGCCGCGCGTGCCTCCGGTCGACGCGGGGGCCGACCTCGTCGTGAACGTGACCGGACTCGTGGACCCACTGGTGGAGTTGCTGCCGAGTCTGGTGCGCTTCGTTCAGCCCAGGGGCGCGCGCGTGGTGGTCGTGGCGAGCGAAAAGTTGAATCAGCGCCTGAAATTGCTTCGACTTGACGTGGGGCTGCGGAGTCGGCGAGAGGCGCGTGAGGTCCTCGCGAACGCCCGAGTGGTTCTGCACATGTCCGACGGCGCTCGCTTTCCGTCCTTCGCAATTGCGGCGCTGTCGGCGGGCGTGCCCACGTTGGCGCGGGCGACGTCGATAAATCGCGAACTACTGAGTGGCGCCGCGGCGCTGTTTTCCAGCGACGACGACGTGCTCGCGACACTCGACGAGTTGTGGGATAACCCGGCGCGGCGTGCGGTCACGATTGCCGCGGGTCGCGATCGCGCGAGTGATTTCGCGCCCGCGGTCGCGGCCCAATCGTACCTGGCCCTGTACCGAGACGTCTGCCGCCAACGGGCCTAGGTGAGCCGTACCTTCGCGTGCAAGGTCAAGCGCGCCGACGAAGAACCCACGTCGACGCGGTAGCGACCGGCCGGAGTTATCCACGCCCCAGCGCGATATATCGCCAATGACGAGATCGGCAACGCGACGCTGATTGAGCGATGTTGACCAGGCGCGAGTGTCACGCGCGCGACGCCGCGAAGTTGCTCGAGCGGCTCGTCCAAGGAGCTTGGATCATGGACGTAGATCTCGACGACGTCGACGCCGCTGCGCGGGCCGGTGTTCGCGACGCTGAGGTGCACGCGAAGGACGTGCGCGCTCACGCGGACGCGCAGCGATGACGACGTAAACGTCGTGTAACTCAGTCCGTAGCCAAAGGGGAAGAGGGGTCTGACGTGGTGCGCTTGATACCACCGATACCCGATGAAGAGTCCTTCGGCGAACGTCACTGATCCGTTCACGCCGGGAAAACTCGCCGACGTTGAACTGGGGGTGGACGCGAGCGACGCCGGAAAGGTCAGGGGCAGCCGACCCGCGGGACTGACGCTGCCGTCAAGTAGCGCCGCGCTGGCTTGACCGTCGACTTGGCCGGGGTACCAGGCTTCGACGACGGCAGCCACGTGACGCAACCACGGCATGGCAACGGCACCGCCCGTGTTCAAGACCACGATCGTTCGAGGATTCGCTTTGGCGACGGCGGCGATAAGCGCGTTTTGGTCACCGGGCAAGAGAAGGTTGGCGCGATCGGCTCCTTCGGCGCCGTACGCGCCCGCGAAGACGATCGCGACTCGCGCCTGGTGTGCGGCCCGCACGGCGCTCGCGATGCGGCGCGACACGTCGAGCAGGCCCAGGGTGGGCGGTTCGTGACTGCGAATCGCGAACCAGCGCACGTCGATGGTGTAGCGCCGCTTCGCCGCGAGAACCACTGAGGTGGACAGGACGTTGCGCGAATGGATGCCCGGCGACGCGAGCACGTTCTTGCCGTCGAGAGAAATCCAGGTGTCGCCGTACTGGCGTACCGCAAGTTCATAGATGCCCGAGTGTCGGGTTTCGATATGAAGGGTCATGTGATTCCAACCGGCGCCGTGGCCCGGATGTGTCGCCGTCGACACGGCGGGTGTGATGTTCGGATTGAAGCGCACCGCGGGGTCGGTCCTACCCGGTTGGCCACTACCCGCGGGTATTGCGCGGCCGTTTAAGCGCGGCGTGCCGCGCAAGTATTTGACGTTGCTCAAGCGATTGAGGTGTGGGGTGTTGGTCGATCCGCGCTGGTAGATCACGTGCGTCAAGGGAAAACTTTGGCGAAGTGCGCTCAAGGGTGAGCTGAGATACGGCGCCAGCACCGCGGAACTGCCACCACCGGTCACAATCGGGGCGACGCTCGCGTCGAGGCCCAGCACGGCGATGGAATCGGTCGCCGGTGACAGCGGTAACAACGCGTCCGAGTTCTTTAGTAACACCATCGAGTTTTCCGCGATGCTCGTCGCGAGGGCTACGTGGCTCGCGGAGGTGGCCGGCGTCGTTGGGGAAAAGTGGCGCGCCGACGCGATGAGATGAAAACGGAACATAACCGTGAGCACGTCACGCACCGCGCGATTGAGCACGCTGACCGCGAGCACGCCACGGCGCACGAGGTTCACGAGACCCGGCACCGACGATGGCTTCACGACGTCAACACCCGCGTTAAAACTTTGGACGACGTTGAGCGCTGCGTGAAAGTCCGAGCGGACAAAGCCGTGAAAGCCCCACGCGCGCAACGCGTTGAACAGCGTCGGGTCCCCACAGGTATTCACGCCGTTGATGGCGCCGTACGCGCACATGAGCGACGCCGCGTTGCCTTGACGCACGGCTTGGCGAAACGGAGCGAGGTAAAGTTCGTTCAGCGTTCGCGGCGCGACCACCTGATTGAGGTGCAGTCGTGCGGTTTCTTGAGTGTAGGCCCCCAAGTGTTTCACCACGGCCAAGGTGCCGCGCGACTGGATGCCCCGTATCTCGGCGGCGCCCAGTTGGCCCGCGAGATACGGATCCTCTCCGAAGGTCTCGAACGTTCGTCCACTCAGCGCGACGCGGGTGAGATTGAGTTCGGGCGCTTGGATGGCGTCGAGGCCCTTCGAGGCCGTCTCGGCACCGAGCGCGACCCCGTAGTCGTGCGCGAGGGTAGTGGAAAAGGTCGCCGCGAGCCCAAGCTCCGCGGGCCACTGCGTGACACCGATGAGTCCGTTCGCGAGTCCGTCCGGTCCGTCACTAATCGTGAGCGGCGGTAGACACAGCCGCGCGACGCCTAGGTTGGTGTTGCCCAGAGGCGCGCGCGTCACTAAAACGGCGTAGCTGGCCTTTTCGCGCAGCGTCATGCGCGCTAGTACTTCGTTCGCGAGCGCGAGTGGCGACTTTGTGTGGGCGCGTGCCTGTTGCAACCAGGGGCACGGCGCTGGCGAGTTCGCGAGAATGGGCACCTTGGTCGTCGCCGTGGCCGGTGCGGTGACGAGGGTCAGCAGCCCCGTCAACGCGCTCATCGCGAGGGCCACTCGTCCGAATCTCCCCATCGTCACGCCGTAGCACCTTTGCACGTCTCGAGCTCGCCCGAGGTCCGTGGCGCCCGTGCCAACGTAGTGGACGTCAGTGCGCGCGCCCCCTGCGCGGGTATAAAAGCGCGATAAGAATCGCCCCGTAGGCGCCGCGCGTACGAAATGCTCAAGTGTGCGTCGTACCATGGTCTGGCGTCGCGCGACGGGTACGGAGAGGACAAATGAACGCCGAACGAGCGCGGGACGCCGAACGAGCGCTGTGGACCATCGTGTGGCTGGCGGTGGTGTCGGTTGGACTGAATACCTGGTCGTCGTGGAGTCTGTGGTCGGGCTTTAGCGTCGTGGCGCCGGCGTTAATTTTGTTGGGTTCAGTGGGTGTCGTGCTCGTGTGGACCGTGCCCGCGCGACACCAAAGCGACCTTGAGCACGCGGCACTGTGCGTGGCGCTGGGGACCGTGGTCGTGACCTACGCGCCATCGATGCTCGCGGCACGTTATTTCAACACTGACGCCGCGGCATTTAATCAGCGCGCCACGTGGCTTCTCGCGCACGGTAAAAATCCCTACGCCGCAATTTTTCGTGGTGCGAACGTCGCGCTGTCGCACGCGGCGACCTATTGGACCTACCTCTTAAACGGCGGACACGTCAACCAAGTCTCGTACCCGGCCGGTTCGTTCGTGTTGCAGTTGCCGTTGCAGTGGTTGGGCGTTCACTCGCTGGGCACGAACTGGCTCGACCTCGCGGCGTGGCTCAGCGCGTCACTGTTCTTGTACTTCGTCTCGCCACCATCGGCCCGGTGGTTGGCCCCCCTCTTGCTGTTGACGTCCGTCTATACCTTTTCCTTCGCGCACGGCGGCACCGACGCGCTCTTTATTCCCTTTTTGATGGTGGCGGCGTATCGCTGGGACCACTTTGTGATTGAGGGCGCACGTTGGACTCGCTGGCTCGGACCCTTAGCGCTCGGCGTGGCGTGCTCGATCAAACAGACGCCGTGGTTTTGCGTTCCATTTTTTGTCCTCGGCGTCGTGCTCGAGTCATCGGGACGCCAACGACGCGTTGGTCGCGACGTGGCGTCCTACCTGGCGGCCGTGTCGCTGCCCTTTGTGTTGCTGAATCTGCCCTTCGTACTGTGGTCACCGAGTCAGTGGTGGCGCGGGGCTACGTTGCCCTTGCGCGAGCCTCTCGTGCCCGACGGCCAGGGCCTCGTGACGCTGACGACCCACGGCCTCTTGCACGTGTTGTACCCCGAGCGCCTGCAGTGGTCGGCGGCGCTCGCCCTCGCGGCGTTGCTCGTGGCGTACTGGCACTGGTATCCCACCTTGAAGTCCACGTGGCTCTTCGTCTTGCCCGTCGTACTCTTTCTGCCGAGCCGAAGTCTCTCGAGTTACCTGGTGGACTTCGTGCCCGTCGCGTTCGTGATGGCACTGTCCACGAGACGGACCATCTCACGCTCCCTCAATCCCCGTCGCCGCTGGTACGTGCTGGCTCCGGCCGTGTGCTCGCTCGTGCTCGCCGTCAGTGCCTTCGTCGGTAATCCCCTGGGAATTCGCCTGAACGACGTGCACGTCACGCGCGTGGGCCTGCGCTTTACGACCATGTCGTTGACGCTGACTAACTACACGTCGACGCCAGTGCGGCCCCACGTCATGGTCATCGTTGGTTCCGCGCACCCGGTGGGATTTTGGAGCTTCGTGGGCGCGCCCGCGGGCGTGACTCTTGGTGCGCACCAAGTGCGGACGTACGTGGTGCGCGCCCCTCAACTGATGTACACCCCGGCGCGCTACGAGAACTGGCTGATCGAAGTGACGAGTTCGTCGCCCGCCTTCGTGGTCACGACGGCGCCCCAACGTTGGCGACGCGGACCCAATCACTCGTTGAGCGACGGCCGGGTGAGCGCCACCACGAGCACGCACGAGACCCGAGCTCGCGTGAGAGGCTAGGCGAGTGCCAACCGTCGCCGTTACCGTGGAGCAACTCTGGCGCCCCCAGCCCGGCGGCATCGCCACCTACGTGCGCGGTCTCCTGCGCGGTATGAGCGAAGTAGAAAGTTCGTGGCAGGTCGTCGCGTTGGCGCCGCGTGCGCCGGGCGACGGCGGTGTTTCGGTGCCGCTACGGCGTGCGCCCTTCAGCGGGCGAGTGCTGACGCGACTGTGGGCCACGTGGCCCGTGGGCGTGCCGGCGAATCTCGACGTGTTGCACGCCACCACCCTGGCAGGGCCCTTTCGTGGAGCCCGGCGAAATTCTGTCGCGCTGCACGACGTGTTGTGGCGTGACGAGCCGACGACCTCGACGAGAGCCGGCATCGCCTTTCACGAGCGCCGGCTTCGTTACGTGCTCGAACACGAAGAACTCACGTTGATCGTCACCTCACCGCCGCTCGCCGCTCGCCTCGTCGCCGAGGGCGTCGCACCCGAGCGGGTGTACTGCGCACGCATGGGCGTTGACGACGGCGTGACACCCGCGACGTCCTCGGCGACGAACGCGTTACTGCAGGCGCACGGCGTGGACGGCCCCTTCACGTTGTACGCCGGCACGAGAGAACCTCGAAAGAACCTTTCGCGACTGCTCGAGGCGCACCGCGCGGCACGCGCCGAGCGACCCGAGTTGGGTCCCCTCGTCGTCGTGGGTCCCGAGGGCTGGGGTGAGGCGGTCCCGTCGGACGCGGTGATTCTCGGTCCCCAGTCCCGCGCGCAGTTGAAGGGTCTGCTCGAGCGCGCGAGTGTCTTTGCTTACGTGCCCTTGAACGAAGGATGGGGGCTGCCCGCCGTGGAGGCGCTGGCGCTCGGCACCCGTGTCGTCGTGAGTGCGACCACACCGAGTACTTGGGATAACGAAACGGTGGTCGCCGTCGATCCACTGGACGTCGCGCGCATCGCCGAGGGGCTCGTCGCCGCCCTCGAGGCGGGCGACAACGAAGTAGCTCAACAACAACGACGCGACTCGGTGCGTGCGCTGAGTTGGCGCGCGTGCGCCGAAACGCACCTCGCGGCGTGGTCATGAAAGTCGCCCTCGACGTTTCGGCGGTACCGCCAAAGATTGCCGGCGCGGGACGCTACATCGCCGAGGTCGCCGCACGTCTGCCAGACGCGGGCATTGAGACGACGCTCGTCACGCGCCGCGGGGACGCGTCGCGGTGGCGCGAGCGCACCCCGGGCGCCACGATCGCGCCTCTCGTGCCCAACGCGCGCGCGCCGCGACTGATCTACGAAGCGCTTCGTCTGGGGTCATCGTCGGTGGCTCGCGGCGTCGAGGTGTGGCACGCGCCGCATTACACAATGCCCCACCGAGCGAAAGCGCCCGTCGTCGTGACCATTCACGACCTCACGCTTTTTACCCATCCCGAGTGGCACGAGCGCACGAAAGTCACGTTCTTTCAGCGGGCGATGCGTTACGCCGTGCGGCACGCGGCGGCGTTGCTGTGCGTGAGTGAGTTCACGGCTCGCGAACTGCGCGACGTCCTCGCGCCCCGCGTGCCCGTCCTGGTCGCGCCGCTCGGCGTTGATCACCAGCGTTTTCACGCCGACGCCAGCGCTGACGCGTCGCTCCTCGCCGAGGTGACCTTCGACGTGCGCGCTCCGTACCTGTTATTCGTGGGCACGCTCGAGCCACGAAAGGGCCTCGACGTGTTGCTCGCGGCCTTTGGTGAACTAGCCGCGAGTGACCCCCATCTCGAGCTGTGGATCGCGGGTCAGACGGGCTGGCACATGGACGCCGTGCGCGAGCAGTTGCGTCGTCACCCCTACGCGGCGCGAATTCGTCAGCTGGGCTTTGTGGACGACGCGGTCCTCCCCGCGCTCTTTCGTCACGCG
>NCBD01000051.1 GCA_002255315.1 Actinobacteria bacterium 21-64-8
TCCGGCGTCCGCGCTGAAACTAAATCGCGGTACGCCGTTCGCGCCGTCGTCGATCAGCGCACAGTTCACGACTCCATCACAGGTCACCACCTTCACGCCAATGCCCCCCGGCGGCGGCGTCGCGGGAGTGAGTTGGCGCGTCGTGGCGTCAAAGCGCCACAGCAGGTCAGTGCGTCCGAACGATCCCGCGAACAGACACGACGACGCCGTACAGGCGGCGGCGTCGAGTCGGGGCGTCGCGCTCGCGGGCGTGGCGAGTGGGTACCAGTGACCACTGGGCGTCATGAACTGAGCGCTCGCGACCGGCCCGACGCCGAGCGAGGACGTGCCCGCCGCGACACAGACGCTCGACGTCGTACACGCCACCTCGGACAGTCCCACCGAGATGCTGGTGGCCGGTACGCCGTCAATCAGACTGGCGGCGTGAGGAGCGCTGGTGCCACAGGCGCTCAGTGCGAGCGCCGCACCCAGTGCGAGGGGCCCCGCGATCACACGACGAAAGGCTCGAGAGGGATGCACCGTTACCAACGCGCGGCGCCAACGGGCGCGTGTTCTTAGCTCGCCGAACGAACTGCGGCGCTCAAGACGGCGAGTCCATCGGCGAGCTGTTCGTCGGTGATGACGAGGGGTGGCAAGAGGCGAATGACGTTGCCGTAAGTCCCCGCCGACAACGCGACGACGCCCTGCTGATTGCAGTAACTCACGATGGCCTTGGCGGCACTGGCGTTGGGATTCATGGTGCCAGGCTCAATGAGCTCAATGGCGACCATGGCGCCGCGGCCTCGAACGTCGCCAATTATGGCCACGTCTTGTTGCAGTGAGCGCAGCGCGGCGAGCATCGTGGCTCCGAGTTCGCGAGCTCGAGCGACGAGGTTCTGCTCGCGCAGCGTCGCGATGGTCGCGAGCGCCGCCGCCGTCGCGACGGGATTGCCACCGTAGGTGCCCCCGAGGCCGCCCTCGTGCACCGCGTTCATCAGGTCCGCGCGACCGGTCACGCCCGCGAGCGGCATGCCGCCGGCGAGTCCCTTGGCGGTCGTGACCAGGTCGGGAATGACGCCCTCGTGGTTGACCGCGAACCAGTCGCCCGTACGACCAAAGCCACTTTGAATTTCGTCGGCGATAAAGACGACGCCCTTTTGCGTGGTCCAGGCCGACAGCGCGGGCAAGAAGCCCTCGGCGGGGACGATGAAGCCCCCCTCACCTTGGATGGGTTCAATGATGAGCGCGGCGACGTTCTCCGCGCCCACTTGGGTTTCGATGATTCGTATGGCCTGGGCCGCCGCGTCGGCGCCGCTGAGTCCATCTCGGAAGGGGTAGCTCATCGGCACGCGATAGATCTCCGGCGCGAAGGGACCGAAACGGTCCTTGTAGGGCATATTCTTCGCCGTCAGGGCCATCGTCAAATTGGTCCGGCCGTGGTAGGCGTGATCAAAGACGACGATCGCCGAACGCCCCGTCGCCAGACGCGCAATCTTGACGGCGTTTTCGACGGCTTCGGAGCCGGAGTTAAAGAGCGCACTGGTCTTGTCAAAGTCACCGGGCGTCAATGCCGCGAGTTCCTCACAGACCCGCACGTAACCTTCGTAGGGCGTCACCATGAAGCAGGTGTGCGTGAAGTTCGCCACCGCCTCGCTGACCGCGTCCACGAGGGCGGGTACGGCGTGGCCCACGGAGGTCACGGCGATGCCCGAGCCGAGGTCTAAGAGGCGATTGCCGTCAACGTCTTGGAGAATTGCCCCGTCGGCGCGTTCGATGTAGACGGGAAAGCCCTGGGTCAGACCGTGGCTCACGCTCGCGCGACGTCGCGCGTGCAGGGCTTGGGACTTCGGCCCGGGTAGTTCGGTGACGACGCGGCGCTCGGTGCCGACTGATGATTCGATGGACGAAACCATGGTGCTCTCCTGGAACGTTCCGCGACGCGGACGTTCCTAGCGTACTTCGCCACTTTCGAGCGTCGCCCGGGGACGCGAACACCGGTGACCGAAGTCACCCGTGTTCGCGCTGGCGGAGGAGGTGGGATTTGAACCCACGGTGCCCGTAGACACAGCAGTTTTCGAGACTGCCCGATTCGGCCGCTCTCGCACCCCTCCGTCGACGAGTCTACAACGCCCCCGAGAGCGACTTTCGGGGGCGCGACGAGGGTGGCTACGCTCAACGAAATAGAAAGCGACGAGCGATTCATGCGCGCAGCCCTCGATGCCGCGGCGTTAGCGGCCACGCACGATGACGTCCCCGTGGGTTGTGCGTTGGTCGTTGGCGACGAAATCATCGCCGTCGGTGAAAACCGGCGCGAAGTCGACGCCGATCCGACAGCTCACGCTGAAGTCGTCGCGCTTCGTCGCGCGGCCCTGGCCCAGGGCCATTGGCGAATGGACGGCGTGACCGCGTACGTCACCCTCGAGCCGTGTGCGATGTGTGCGGGGGCGCTACTCAACGCGCGCGTGGAACGCGTGGTCATCGGCGCGCTCGACGAGAAGGCCGGGGCGGTGGGGTCGCGCTACAACCTCTTGAGTGACCCGCGACTGTTGCACGAAGCGTCGTTGACCTACGACGTCTTGAGCGATGAGTCGGCCCAGTTACTGCGAACGTTTTTCGAGTCGCGTCGATGACGCGTCGCGTGTAGAACTCACAGCCACGTCACGACGCCTGGGGTTACGCCGCCACTGAGGACCGTGGGAACGCCCGTGCACACTGACCGAGGTGGCGTCGCGACGTAGAACGTCGATGGCGCGGCAAAGCGAATCACGACCCCGGTCATCGTCTGCGCGGCGCAGAAGCTCTTGGTGTAGTGACCCGCAGCCTCGCTTTCGAGTACCACGCTGGCGAGACCACCGTGGGCCCTGAGTACGACGAAGCCCCCACGTTTGCCGTTATACGAGATGTAGGGCTGGGTCTTGATGGGTGCGTGCGTAGGACCGTGGACGGGTTGTGTCGCGGGATAGCCGTTCAGGTAACAGGCGCGAGAGCCGTGATTCGTAAAGACGATAGGAAAGTCGAGTGTTGACGCAGGGATCCCCGTCATCGTGGGGTGCAGGTGGACCGTCGTGCCCGTCGAGGCGCTACAAATCGAGAGATGCTCGTACGTCCCCGCAACCAGGCCGGGTAACTGGTGCCACGTGGTGGCGTTGAGCGTACGAAACTGCGCCCCACCCGAGATGCCATAGATCGCTCCCGACGCGCCAAAGGTGCTCACGTACGACGGTGCACCCCCGTAATTGGTCAAGGGGAGACTGAATCTCTTCCACTGGCGCCCGCCATCTCGGCTCACCTCGAGACTGTTTGACGCGCCACCCATCGCGCCAAAGAGCCACGCGTGATTCTCGGAGTAGTACAAGGTGTTGATGACGTCGCCGATGCTGTTCTTCGCGCTCCCCATCTGGCTCGCCTTGGAGAGCAGACGCCAGGTCGAAAGGGAAGGGGTGCGCGACTGCCACAGTTCGCTCGTCCCTTGGCTCATCCCGCCGTCGCCAAAGCAGTAGAGCAACGGCGAAGCGCCCGGGTCGATCAAGAGTTGCTGGGGCGAGGGGCCCTCACAAGGATTCTTCGCGAGTTGCCACGACTTTCCATTATTCGTGGTGCGCAGTAGCGACGAGTGACTGGCTTCGTGACCGCCTTCGGCGACCACGACGGTTGAGGTGGTGGCGCCCAGCACCGTCGCCGCGCGAAAGGCGCCGGCCGGTCCAAGTGCGGGGATGGGCGACGACGTCGTCGGGGCCGTGGCCCCGACGACAAACGTGCTGAGTTCACTGGGGCACTTCAGCGGTCCGTAGGTTGGTGGTGGTTGGCGGCAGACGTCACTGGCGACGTAGACCCTTGGTCCCGCGATGGCGTAGGTCGGCCAGATGCCCGGGCTCTGCAGGCGTGACCACGAAATGCCCGCGTTCGTCGTGACGTAGATCGAACCTTCACTTGTCGAGAGATAGCCGACGTTGCCACTCACGAAGTCAAGGGACGACCCGGTCGTTGAGCTCATTTGATCGAACGACGTAATCGGCAGCGCGGCGCGCAGTGTCCAACTCACACCCCCCGTGATGGTGCGCGCGAGTGCGTACGAGGTGCTTCGTTGCGTGGCCGTGCCCACCACTGCGTAGCCGAGCGAACCATTCACCATCGAGACGTACTTCAGTACCGTGTTTGGACCAAGTGAGGTGTCGGTTAACCGCGCGCCGTGGCGGAGCGAGATCGTAACGGTTGGAGAGGCGCTCGCCCCCGCGCGTGACGGCGTGATTGAGGACGCGAGGGCAAGTCCGAGCGCCAGCGTCGAGAGGCCCACTGCGTAGGTTCGAGCGCGTGACGAGTGCGACGTGGCGACTACCTTTCTCTCCTCTCGTTAGGGTACCCAGGACGATGACGACGCGCCGGGCGCTCGTTGAGTCTGGGTTACGAGCGATCGCCGTCGTCGGGCGTGAATTCGTCTGATGGTCTCTGGCTGACTCGCGAACGTACCAAGGGTCCTAACGTGCTCGGTGCGGGTTCACGGGTCTCTCCGGGTCGTCAGGGTTTTCCCCGAGTCACGACATCGCATGGTCGACCTAACCTCGCGACAGAGCGGCAACGTCGTCGCCCGGGAACGAGGTTGTCGTGGGCGCAGCAACGTTGGCGCATCAGCCCCCCGCCAATTTCGTCGACGGCCCCTGGGCGGTCGAGACCTATGGTCTCACGAAGCGCTTCGACAACAACGTCGCGGTCAACGACGTGGAACTGCTCGTTCCCCGGGGCTGTGCCTTTGGCTACCTCGGACCGAACGGTGCGGGTAAGACCACGCTGATTCGGGTGCTGCTCGGGTTGACCCACGCGGACGCGGGCACGATGAAGCTGCTGGGCGTCGAGGTGCCTAAACACCGCGACGTGGCGCTCGCGCGCGTGGGCGCGATTGTCGACGAGCCTCGATTTCACGCGCACCTGACGGGACGGGAGAATCTCGAGATCCTCGCCGCCGCGCGCGAGCGCGCGGCACGGGGTCGTATCGACGCGGCGATGGAGCGGGTGGGTATGGCCCAACGCGCGGACTTGAAGGTCGCCAAGTATTCGATGGGCATGCGTCAGCGTCTGGGCGTGGCCGCGTGCCTCCTCGGCGATCCGCAACTGCTGATCTTGGACGAGCCAATGAATGGTTTGGACCCCGCGGGCATGCACGAGATGCGCGACATGATCAAGGGACTCGTCGCTGAGGGGCGCACCGTGATGTTGTCGTCGCACCTGCTCGACGAGGTGGAGCGTACCTGTGACGCGGTCGCCATTGTTGACCGCGGCAAGGTCATTCGACAAGGTTCGATTACTGAATTGTTGGCGGGCGCCGCGATGGAGATCGAGATCGACTGCGATGCCCCCGAGCGTGCCCGGACGCTGTTGGCGGCGACACCCCTCGGCGGCACGCTCAAGGTTCGTGAGTCGGGACTCTCGATTGAGCTGGCGTCTGGCTCGGGTCGTGGCGCCATTGCGGAGATCAATCGTGTCCTGGTCCACGAAGGTATTGACGTCTACCGACTCCAAGAGATTCAGGTCTCGCTCGAGTCGTGGTTCTTGCAAGTGACGAGTCGACTGGGAGAGCCCACGTGACCACGAACAGTGCTGACTTCACGCCAGTCTTATTGGGAACCAGCGGACCGCCCGATCGACGTGGGTCATGGCTGCCCACCGGCGCCATGATTTCGACGCGCATCATGGAGTTGCGCAAGCGTCGTGGTCTGATGGCGGCGTTGGTCGTCGTCAACATCGGGATTCCCTCGCTCTTCTTGTTGATTCGACTTATTAGCCACGCCGTGGCGCCACACTCGTACGGCCCCGCGGGAGGCACCGATGTGTTCACGGCGTTGGTCGCGGGCGTGATGTACGTCTTTGGCTTCATTGTCGCGGCCACCCTCGGTTGCGTAGCCGCCACGTCGGACTTGAGCGACGGGATGTTTCGCCACTTAGTGATCACGGGGCGCTCTCGTTTGGCGCTCTATATCGCGCGCATTCCGGCGGGACTCGCGATCATTGTTCCGATGGTGTTGACCGGTTTCGTGATTGTCTGCGCGGTGTGCGTCTTTGCCGCGCCCACGCAACTCAACTACGACGGCCTGAAGGTGCCGGCTGGTCTGACCCAGACCGGCTTTGAAACTTGGGCGGTGAATCACCCGAAAGAGGTTGTCTGTGGGCTTCCCTATCACGGTCCGATCAAGGTTCCGTGCGGCATTGGTCCTCAGGGTCAAGTTCAGACCCCGCCGGGCATTAATAACCTCAACAACATTTCGTCGGCGACCTTGAAGGCTGACGCCGTCAAAATCGCGGCGCAGGATTACCACGATTACTCACAGCAATTCCTTAAGCCGTCGAGTGGACTCATGATTAAGGCTGGTCTGTGGATAGAGCTTGAGGCCATCATTGGTTTCGTCGTCGGATTAGGTTTGGCGTCGCTCATGGGCCAGCGCACCATTGCGGTCATATTGATGATTGTGCTCGAAGTCATCCTCACGCCGCTGTTCTCACATTCGGCGATACCGCACCTGATAAACGTCCAACGGGGTCTGGTGGGGCTCGCGACCGCACACCTCGAACCCAGTGCACTCCCGCACGTGTTTGGCGGTGGTCAAGGCGGCGTGGCTTCGCTGGTGCCCGAAAGCATCGCCGCCTCAGCGATCGTGATTATCG